>JAGGVC010000044.1 GCA_021158185.1 bacterium
AGGTGGAACTCATCAGTCCGATTGCGATGGAAGAAGGAATGAGGTTTGCGATACGAGAAGGCGGACGTACGATCGGCGCAGGCCGAGTTACCAAGATTATCAAGTAGGGTGGTTTTACTAAATGGCTCAGAGAATTAGAATCAGGCTAAAGAGTTACGATTACAAGGTGCTCGATCAGTCGGTCGAGCGGATTATACAGACAGCTCAGCGAACCGGAGTAAACTTGATCGGACCGATTCCACTTCCAACCGAGCGCAAGCTTTTCTGTGTAAACAGAAGCCCGCACGTTGACAAGAAGAGTCGGGAGCAGTTCGAAATGCGGATTCACAAGCGTCTGATCGACATCCTTCAACCAACAGCCCAGACGATCGAGAGTTTGAGCTCGCTCGATTTGCCAAGCGGTGTTGACATTGAGCTTAAAGTCTAGTAACCTAAAGGATTCGCGGCCAAATCGCCGCGATTTTTTTCCGGGAGCCTGAGATGCTTACCGTAGTACCGGCAATAAAGCTAGGAATGACGAGTGTTTTCGACGGTGCGGGCACGACCATGCCGGCAACCGTAATGGAACCGTTCGACGTATTCGTTCTACGCAAGAAGACGGTAGAAAAGGACGGATATTCTGCGCTGGTTCTTGCTTTCGAGGAGAGCCTGCCGAAGCGCGTCAACAAACCCATAAGCGGACAGCTTGCAAAGGCTGGCATTGACAGCCCGCTCAAGCGTTCCTTTGAAATCAGGATGACCGAGGAAGAGATGGGAGAATTCGAGATCGGCGACCTGATCGAGCCCAAGGAATACTTGACCCACTGGGGCGGGGCAAACGTTACAGCCCGCAGTAAGGGACGCGGGTTTCAGGGCGTTATGAAGCGTTACAACTTCAAGGGCGTCAAGGCAACCCACGGGCATACGATTCACAGAAAGCCCGCATCAGGCGGTGCGACGGATCCGGCTCGTCAACTCAAGGGAAGCCGGCGTCCGGGACATATGGGTAACGAAAGGGTAACCATCAAGAATTTAACGATATTCGAATACGACCGTCGTCATAACGTCATCGTCCTCCACGGCAACGTTCCCGGCCCCAAGGGCGGACTGGTGTGGATCAAAATGACCAGACAACTTGACGAAGACACACTTGACAAACAACACAAGGCGTACATAGAAACCAAAGCCGAAGAGGATGAAGCTGCAACAGCACAGGATAAATCATCAGACTTGCAGGAAACGGTAGTTTCAAGGGACGATGGAGCGGCAGATACTGTCGAGCAGACAGAAGTCTCAGAAGTATCCGATGATGTATCCGAACCGGCCATTAACGATGAATCGGACGTGCAAATCACACAGCAGCAAGCTGCCGAAACTGATTCAGGTGAACCGTATAAAGCTGATTCGGATACAGACGGGGAGGTTGACCGGAAATGAGCAATGTTACGCCCGTTAAGAAGCTTGATGGTATCAGCGGATATACCGTGAATTATTTCCATATCACGGACGCGTACCTCGCTCAGAAGGTCAACGGTTTCCGCTTTACAGGCAAATCGAAATCAAAGGCAGAGGTTAGGGCCAGCGGCGCCAAATGGTTCAGACAGAAGGGCACCGGCCGCGCGCGCCAGGGTGAGATAACGAATCCTCACCTGAGGGGCGGAGGAAAGGCACATGGCCCAAAACCCAGGCACAGCAGAAACAGGATAAATAAACGCGTAAGGCGCAGCGCATGGCTTTCGGCCCTCGGATACCATCTTGAGCGCGGTTCGCTTCTTGTCGTTGATGCATCTGAACTTGTGAACATGGAAAAGACGCGCGATGTTGCAGCGTTCCTTGATGATGCGGAAATGTTCGAAAGAACCGTTATTTGCTGCAAGCAAGGCACGCAGCTTGAACGGAATGCCAGGAATATTCGCAACGTCCTTGTGCTTTCTCCCGACCGTCTGAACGTGATGGATATGATGCACGCCGAACATGTTCTCTTTACAGACGACGCGCTCAAATCTGTCGAGATGCGCGCGAGGGCGATGAGAGGCGAGAACGCCATCCGCCGCGGAAGTCTTTCGCTTTCCACAGCTGATTTGAGCGAGGCCGATGAAGCCAGCGGCATTGAGGAGAGCAATGATGAGTGAGTTTCATTTTGCGGATGTACTGATCAAGCCGGTTATTACAGAACGGTCGATGGAAGCTGCAGGAATGGGCAAATACACGTTTCTGGTCAATGATGATGCCAACAAGATCACCATTAAGCGCGCCATTAGCGAACGCTTCGGCGTGGATGTTGTTAGTGTGAATATTATCAATCTTCCGGGAAAGCCAAAGATTGCGGGTAGATTCAAATACAGGCTTCCCAAGCGCAGGAAGGCGATAGTGACGCTGGCTGAAGGCCAGGAAATACCTGAAATTATCGAGGCGGTCTAGGAAAATGGCAGTAAGATCATATAAAGCCTATACGCCATCAAGACGCAACATGTCGGTTGTGGATTATTCGGCTCTATCAGGCGACAAACCCCACAAGCCACTTCTTAGGCCGTTAAAAAGGCACGCAGGGCGTAACAACCAGGGGCGAATATGTGTGCGCTCCCGTGGCGGTGGAAACAAGCGGAAATACCGTCTGATCGACTTTCGCCGTAACAAGCGTGAAGGCGAAGAAGCGGTGGTAATCAGCCTTCAGTATGACCCGAACCGCACTGCTTTCATTATGCTCGTGGAATTCGAGGACGGAACAAAGAAATACTACGTCGCACCTGACGGCGTCAAAGTCGGCGATAAAGTATCGAACGGCAAGGACGCTCGAATCCAGGTTGGAAATACACTCCCGCTTTCTGCAATTCCTGTCGGTACATTCGTGCACAACATCGAGCTTAGACCCGACCAGGGCGCCGCGATGGTTCGAAGCGCTGGAACTCAGGCACAGATTCTTGCAAGGGAAGGCAATAAGGCGCTTCTGCGGCTGCCGTCCGGCGAAATGAGATATGTTCTGGCCGTATGCCGTGCGACGATCGGCCGCGTGAGCAATATCGATCAGAAGGATGTTCTGCTCGGCAAGGCGGGACGCACGAATCACAGGGGCAGAAGACCGCACGTTCGCGGAACCGTAATGAACCCGGTCGATCATCCACATGGCGGCGGCGAGGGCAAGAGCAAATGCGCCGGACGTCCGCCCTGTTCACCAACAGGTGTCAAGGCGAAGGGTTTCCGCACGCGCAAGAAGAGCAAGTCGAAAATTCACCTTGTAAAGGATAGGAGGAGCAAGAGCTGATGAGTCGCTCCACTAAAAAAGGGCCTTATGTTGATGAGAAGCTGGAACGAAAGGTTCGAAGGGCGCAGGAATCAGGCGATAAGCGCCCGATTAGAACATGGGCGCGCGCGTGTACGATTACACCAGATATGATCGGGCTGACTATCGAGGTCCACAGCGGCAAGAGGTTCATTCCTGTTTACATAACCGAGGAGCTCGTCGGCCACAAACTCGGTGAATTTTCTCCAACGAGGACTTTCCGTTCACACACAAGAGATAAGCGCGTCGACAGAGGGGTAAGGAGGGTTTAAGAATGCAAGTGTCTGCAAAACACAAATTCCTTCAGAGAAGCCCTTTCAAACTGCGCAGGTTCGTTCAGCTCATAAAGGGCAAGCAAGTCGATGAGGCAGATGCTATCTTAATGGTTCACCCATCGCCTGCCTGCCAGGATATATTGAAGGTTTTGAAGAGCGCGGAGGCAAACAGCGAAAATAACTTCGGCCTGGATCGCGACAATCTGTTTGTCAAAACCATCCTTGTAGATGAAGGACCGATGTTGAAACGTTTCCGTGCAAGGGCCAGAGGAAGACCCGGCCCGATCCTCAAACGCATGTCGCACATTACAATCGTGCTCGACGAGTACGAACCCTCTGAAATGCTTCAAGAAGAGGGAGGGAACTAAATGGGTCAGAAAACACACCCAAAGTGCTTCCGGCTTACGACTGTTGAAGACTGGGATGCGCACTGGTTTGCGAGTAAGAAAACGTTCGGCGACAACCTCGTACAGGATGTCAAGATCCGCAAGTTTCTGGAACAGGAGCTTAAGAGCGCCCAGGTCTCACGATTGGAGATTCGCCGCTACCCGGGGCGAGTAATCATTAACGTGCGAGTTGTTCGAATGGGTATCGCTGTAGGAAAAGGCGCATCCCGTCGCGACGAGCTCAAGGATGCGCTCAAGAAGAAACTTCGAATTGACGAAGACATCCATCTTGACTTCTACGAGGAAACGACTCCGGATTTGAATGCCCGCGTTGTTATGGAAAACATATGTCAGCAGCTCGAACGCAGAATTAATTTCAGAAGGGTTCTTCGTCAAACACTCAGACGCTCCGAACAGGCGGGCGCGCAGGGCATCAAGATTATGGTCAGCGGTCGTCTGAACGGTGCCGAGATGTCCCGTCGTGAATGGTACTTGAGAGGCAGGATTCCGCTCCATACTATGAGAGCGAAGATCAGTTATTCCTGTGGCGTAGCCAAGACGATATTCGGCAGCATCGGAGTAAAAGTGTGGATTTTTACGGGCGAAGAGCTTCCGAAAACGAACGCTTCTGCCGAGAAAGCTGTACCGAAAAAAACAGAGGTGGCGCGTAATGCTTAGCCCGAGCAGAGTAAAATACCGCAAGTCGATGCGCGGCAGAAGGCGCGGTAAGAGCAAGCGCGGGTTCAACGTGAGCTTTGGCGAATGGGGGCTGATGGCTCTTGAACCAGCCTGGATTACCGCCAACCAGATCGAGTCGGCACGCGTTGCGATCAACAGAAAGATCAAGAAGTACGGAAAGCTGTGGATTCGCATTTTTCCCGACAAGCCGTTCTCCAAGAAGCCTGCTGAAACCCGTATGGGAAGCGGTAAAGGCGGTCACGAAGGATTTGTAGCGGTTGTAAAGCCCGGAAAGATGATCTTCGAGGTTGCAGGAGCCGAGGAAGCGCTTGTCAAAAAAGCTCTCTATGTTGCTGCCAACAAGCTCCCGATAAAATGCAAGATTGTCGAGCGGGAGGTTATTTGACGATGGCCAGGAGTGAATACGCGAAGCTCGATGAACGCGAACTGAAAATCCGTCTTCGCGAGCTTAAGAGTGAACTTTTCAACCTTCGTTTCCAGCAGGCTACAGGCAAGCTGGAAAACCACAGAAAAATGCGCTATCTCAGGGCGGATATCGCACGCGTAAATACATATCTCACTCAACGCCAGAGGGCCGGGGAGTAGCGTTATGCCGAAGAAAATTATTACAGGCGTTGTTGTCTCGAACAAGATGCAGAAGAGCATAGTCGTTCAGGTCGAGCGCAGGAAGCAGCATCCCCTTTACAAGAAGTACATTTCGATCAGGAAAAAGTACATCGCGCATGATGCCGAGGAATCTGCGAGAAAAGGCGACCGTGTAAAGATTATCGAGTGCCGTCCGATTTCGAAACGTAAGACTTGGGAACTCCTTGAGATCATCGGTCGAGGCAAAGGAGGAATGGAAGGTGCTTAGTACGGAAACGAGAGTCAATGTCGCTGACAACAGCGGCGCAAAGCAGCTTCTTGTGATTAAATGCCTTAATCGAAGCGGCAAAAAGGTTGCCCACGTTGGAGATATTGTTGTGGGCAGTATTAAGGCTGCATCACCGCGCAAGGACATCAAGAAAGGTGACATCGTGCGTGCAGTTGTCGTGCGGACAAAGTTCCCGATCCACCGCCGTGACGGGTCAACTATCAGATTCGATGAAAATGCGGTCGTGATCATTGACGAGGAAACGCTTAATCCCAAGGGCAACCGCGTTTTCGGCCCCGTTGCGCGCGAACTTCGCGATATGAACTTTATGAAGATCATTTCCCTTGCCCCGGAGGTGCTTTAAGTGACACTCCTAAAGAAAGGCGATAATGTTCTTGTTCTCAAAGGGAAGGATCGCGGCAAGCGCGGCAAGATTGTCGAGGTCAAAACGAAAAAAGGCGTAGCGATTGTAGAGGACGTCAATATCAGCAAGAAGCATCAAAAGCCCGATCCCAACAAGAGAAGTCCCGGAGGAATTATCGAGGTTGCAATGCCGATCAACCTTTCGAATCTCAGGTTCATTAATCCGAGGACGAGCAAGCCGGACAAACTTGCCCGCAAGTATGTGGAGGGCAAATGGGAGCGTTACAGCAAAAGCACCGGCGAAATTATCGAGGTTAAGTGATGGCAATTCCGAAAAACAGACTCAAAATCGAGTACGACGAGCGAATCAGGCTTGAGCTCAAGGACGAGCTGAATATGCCCAACATCATGCAGGTTCCGAAGCTTGAGAAGGTGGTTCTGAATATGGGTGTCGGTGAAGGCTATCACAATCCAAAGGCTCTCGAAAGCGCCATCAAGACTCTCGAGGTGATAGCGGGACAGAAACCTATTGTGACAAGGGCGCGCAAATCGATTTCGAACTTCAAGCTTCGCGAAGGACACCCGATCGGAGCCTGCCTGACGCTCAGGGGACACAGGATGTGGTACTTTCTCGACAAGCTGATCAATATGGTGCTGCCCCGAGTTCGCGACTTTCAAGGCATCGCCATCAAGAAGTTCGACGGCAGGGGTAATCTCAGCATCGGCTTTCGTGATCAGCTCGTGTTTCCCGATGTGAAATTCGATGAGGTCGGCATCCTGAAAGGTGTCTCTGTGACGATTGTAACGTCCGCCCCAGATGACTACCAGGCCGGCTACTTTCTGAAGAAGCTGGGTATGCCCTTTAGTGATTTCAAGGTTGTGGACAAGGTTAGTTAGAGGATTGGCCGATGGCAAAGAAGAGCAAGATCGCTAAGTTTATGAGAAAGCCGAAGTTCTCGGTACGGCACAATAACCGCTGTTTGGTGTGCGGCCGCCCGAGGGGCTACTACCGTTATTTCAAGCTGTGCAGGATTTGCCTGAGGAAGTATGCCCACGAGGGCATCATTCCCGGATTGACCAAAGCCAGCTGGTAAAGGAGCAGTTATGAGCCTGACAGATCCAATTGCCGACTTTCTAACATGCATCCGAAACGGGCTTCATGCCAAGAGAGGATACGTGGACATTCCGCACTCCAAAATGAAGGTTCGCATTGCGGAGATACTCAAGGAAGAAGGATTCATCGGCGATTTCGAAGTTGTTAACGTTAAACGCAAGAACAGACCTACCAAGCATAAGTCGTTGCGAGTGCATTTGTGCTATCTAGACAAGGAGCGTCGTTCTCCTGTGATAGAAGGCATCAAACGCATATCAACACCCGGACGCAGAGTATATGTTGCCGCGAATCGAATTCCATCCGTTAGAAGCGGTATCGGCGTTGCCATTCTTTCGACCAGTAATGGAGTTGTCTCCGATCGGGTTGCCAGGAGAAACCGCTGGGGAGGAGAGATCATATGCAACGTGTGGTAGGAGGACTGAGCTAATGTCTCGAATAGGCAAGAAACCGATAGAGATTCCAAAGGACACCGAGATTAAGATTGACGGAAGGAAACTGACCGTTAAAGGTCCGAAAGGAACTCTTAGCCACACGATACCGGAATGTATCGAATGGAAGCTCGATGACGGTGTTCTCTCGTTTATTTGCGAGAAGAATGATAAGCGAAGTCGTGCTTTGTTTGGAACGACACGTTCCATCGTAGCCAGTCAAATTGTCGGTGTAATTCAGGGATTTCAGAAGGCTCTGGAGCTTCACGGGCAGGGCTACAAAGCGGCATTAAAGGGTGACAAGGTTGAGCTTCACGTTGGCTTCAGTCACCCAGTCCTTATACCGTTTGAGAAGGATAAAGTCCTAATTGAAGTCAAGCAGATCTCAAACAAGCTGGCGACGATTAAGGTATCCGGCATCGATAAAGCGATGGTCGGTCATTACGCCGATCAGATTCGCAGGGTTAAGCCGCCGGATTCCTACCGCGCGAAGGGCGGTCAGGACGAAAACAAGGGCATTCGATATAAGGGCGAAAGGATCAGAACCAAGGCCGGTAAGAGCAGCGCGTAGGAGTGATGCAAATGCAGAATAGGTTTAATCGCGGAGCGATGAGGAAAATCAGGCATGAACGTCTGCGTAAGAGGATTCACGGCAGCATCGAGCGTCCTCGGCTCTCTGTTTTCAAGAGCAACAGGCACACGAGTGCGCAGCTCATCAACGATGATGAAGGAAAAACTCTACTTGCGGTCGCAAGCTACAGTCCCGATCTTCGAGATGAACTTGCAGGGAAGAAGAAGGTTGAGCAAGCAATGATCATCGGCAAGCTGATAGGGGAACGTGCGGTTGCAGCAGGCATCAAGAGCGCTGTACTCGATCGCGGCGGGAGCAAATTTCATGGGCGAGTAAAGGAATTGTGCGAGGCGGCACGCAAGGCCGGCCTCGAGATTTAGGAGCGAGTAGATTATGAGTCAGGATGAACGCGCTAAGAGACAGGGAGACCGTGGCAGAGGTCGCGGCAAGAGGTTTCGCGAAAAGGAAGACGACGGTTTCTCGGAAGAAGTAATCTTCATTAACCGCGTCTCCAAGGTCGTCAAGGGTGGTCGTAAGTTCGGCTTCTCTGCCCTCGTTGCCGTTGGAGATTTGGATGGCAAGATTGGGCTTGGAATTGGTAAGGCCGGCGAGGTACTCGATGCCATCAGGAAGGGCGCTGAACTTGCTCGGAAGAACATTATTCGTGTTCCGCGTGAAGGAACAACAATCCCGTATGAACTCAAGGAGCACTTCTGTGCAACAACAATCGTGATGAAGCCCGCCAGGGAAGGAACGGGAATCATAGCAGGAGGCCCGGCGCGAGTCGTGCTCAAACTTGCAGGAATCTCGGATATAAGCGCGAAGTACATCGGATCGAGCAACAGGATCAACTGCGCAAAAGCTGCTTTCAACGCACTTAAGAAAATCAGTTCCAGGAAAGCTCTGTTCGCGCGTCGCAAATGGTATAAAACCGAAAAGGAAGAGATTCCCGCTGAACCTGTTGAGGAAGTGATTCATGAATCGACGGCAGTGATGGATTCCTCCGCTGAACCTGTCGAGGAAAATGTGGTTGAAGCGACTGCAAAGGAAGACTCTCCTGTTGCAGCACCTATAGAGAAGGATGTTGTTGAAACAACGGCACAGGAAGAAACGACACCGTCTGCTCTGCAGGATGCAGATCCAAATGCAGACCAAGAAGATAGTGTTTCTGAAACTGATGAACCGGCTCAAGCTGTTCCTAATGCCGAGGAGTAGGATATGGAAGAACAGAACAAAGGCAAATTCCAACTGATTAAGCACCCAAGCAGGCTTAAGCAAAGAAAGCGCAAGGGACGCGGCGTTTCCGCCGGACAGGGTCACAAGTGCGGCAGGGGACAGACCGGCCAGAAGAGTCGCAGCGGCGGAAACATTCACCCGCGGTTCGAAGGCGGCCAGGTTCCGCTAGTAATGCACTTGCCTAAGCTGGACGGCTTCCGTTCACTCAAGAAATACAAGACTGTGGTCTTCAACCTTGAAACGTTTGCGGATCTTCCGGAAGGAACGGATATATCTCTGAGCTTTTTGCTTGAAAACCGCCTGATAAGGAAAACCTCGGGCATTCGTGTCAAGATCCTAGGCGACGGCGAACTCACACACCCGCTTCATTTCAAGGCACACGGTTTCAGCAAATCAGCTCGCGAGAAGATTCTGGCTGCGGGAGGAACCTGCGAGGTAGTAGAATAATGTCAACCATTCAGCAGCAAATCGCGAGCGCCTGGAACATCCCCGACCTGAAAAAGAGGATTTATTTTGTCCTGATAGGATTGGCGATCTTCGTACTTGGCACGCATATTCCTGCTCCAGGCATCGACCAGGCCCTTGTGGATCGTTTCTTCGCTAGCGCGGGTGGTCTTTTCGACCTACTCGATATCTTCGGGGGTGGTGCGCTCAAGCGGTTTTCCATCTTCTCGCTCGGCATTATGCCTTACATCAATGCATCGATTATGATGCAGCTTCTCGTCGCTATTTACCCACAGCTCAAAGATCTGCAGCAGGAAGGTGAATCCGGACAGAGACAGATAGGCAAATACACCCGTTATCTTACCGTTGCCCTTGCATTTCTTCAGGGAACAGGCCTTGTTCTGATGATTCAAAACGGCCAGATCGTCACAGGTCCGGGATTGGAGCCCATACTCAACTTCGTCGTTCTGATCACGGCTGTCGTTGCCGGCACGATGTTTCTGATGTTCCTGGGCGACGAAATCAGCAGAAAAGGAATCGGAAACGGCGTGTCGCTGATTATCACAATCGGTATCATCGCTCGAATCCCGCAGTCGCTTGCTTCGGAGGTCATCACTGCGATGAAGGCCTCTAGCAAAGCCTGGAACCTTATTGTGTTTGCGATTTTCTGCATCGTCATCGTTGCGGCCGTTGTATACGTTCAGCTTGCCGTACGCAAAATTCCGATTCACTACGCGAGGAGACAGATTGGACGGCGCATTTACGGCGGACAGCAGACATACCTGCCCATCAGGCTTCTTCAGGCTGGAGTTATCCCGATTATTTTCGCAACCTCGGTTCTGATGGTTCCTGCAACAATCGCCGGCTTCGTGCCGGGAATGCAAAGGGTGATCGGTCCATTCCAATCATCAGTCTGGTTCTACCTGATCGAATTTATCCTTGTCATCCTGTTTACGTTCGTGTATACGGCAATTACGTTTAACACTGAGGATATCTCGAACAACCTCAAGAAAAACGGTGGATTCATACCCGGGATCCGGCCCGGGAAGCCTACGTTCGAATTTCTGGACAAAGTGCTGCACAGGGTCACGTTCTTTGGAGCGCTATCTCTCGCGATTATCACGGTGCTCCCGTTTATTGTCATCAAGCTGACCCATGTCCAGAGCTTCTGGCTTGGAGGCACGAGTCTGCTTATTGTTGTCGGTGTTGCGCTTGATACTGTTCAGCAGCTTCAGGCGCACCTTGTAATGAGGCACTATACAGGTTTTACGAAGTCATGATTGCAGTTTTTCTCGGACCTCCTGGAAGTGGTAAAGGTACGCAGGCCGCACGGCTGGCCAAGCGGTTCGGCCTTTTACATTTCGATATGGGGCGTTCTCTTCGAGAAGAAATCGCAAGCGGCTCTAAGCTGGGCGAGAAAATCAGAAGCTACACCGATATTGGCGAGCTTGTACCGATTTCGATAATCAAGGAGATTATCGAGAAAGTGCTTGAGGACTCGTCTAACGAGAGCATTATCCTCGACGGCTTTCCCCGCTCCGAGGAGCAGGCCGATCTGCTGGACGATGTACTTATAAGGCTCGGCCTCGATTTGAAAGGCGTGTACTTCTTCAGCATTGGGGATAATGCGATCATCGATCGGATCACAAATAGGCGCTACTGCCCTGTTTGCAGGAAAGTTTACAACCTGAAATCCGCGCCTCCGCTTATCGATGGTAAGTGTGATGAAGACGGAAGCGAACTTGTCACGCGGCCCGACGATAATGAAGATGTCATTGCCAATCGCCTTGATGTTTACAGGCGCAAAACGGCTCCGATTCTTGCAAGATATCGCAGGAAGGGAAAGCTGACCGAGCTTGATGCGACACTTGCAATCGCTGATATTGAAAAACTCTTGATGGAGCACATAGGTTTGCAATGAGGGAAGTTCGCCTGAAAACCAGAAACGACATACGCGGGATTTATGATTCCTGCAAGATCGTTGCGCAACTTCTTGTCGATATCGAGGTCATGATCAAGCCGGGCATATCTACATTGGAACTTGATAACTGGGCGGAAGAATATATCCGTGATCGCGGAGCGGTCCCCGCGTTTAAGGGATACAGGAACTTCCCGGCAACGCTTTGCGTCTCGCTCAACGACGAAATCGTTCACGGGATTCCTGGCGACAGGAAGCTCAAAGAAGGCGACCTTGTAACGATCGACGTCGGCGCTGATCTTGCGGGTAAATTCAGTGACACAGCTCGGACATATGCCGTGGGCAATGTAGATGTCGAGAAGAAACGACTGATGGAAACAACTAAGATGTCACTCAAGGCCGGAATCGATGCAATCGGCAACCGTTCATATATAAGCGACATTGGACGTGCGATTCAATCAACCATTCAAAGCGCCGGGTACAAGGTGGTTCGAGATCTGACGGGACACGGTGTTGGATTTTCCCAACACGAGGCGCCAACTATTTACAATTATCCGGTTGAAGAGGAAAATATGAGGCTTCGCAACGGTATGGTGTTGGCAATTGAGCCAATGGCTGCTATCGGGAGCGAAAAAATATTCTGTGCATCGGATGGATGGACTCTAAAGACCCTCGACGGGTCATTGTCCGCTCATTTTGAGGACACTGTTGCCATCTGGGAAGGTAAGGTGGCCGTTTTGACATGCCTTAACGATAGACTCGCAGAGGAGCTATTCGGTGGGGGAGTAAGGAGCTGATTCTTGAGCAAGGAAGATGCAATCGTAGTGGAGGGAACTGTCAAGGAAGCTCTTCCTAACGGCATGTTTAAGGTTGAAATCAAGGAAGGTCATGAAGTGTTGGGCTATGTTTCGGGAAAGATACGGATGTACTTTATCCGCATTCTGCCCGGCGACAGAGTCAAGCTTGAGCTGTCACCATACGATCTTACCAAGGGACGGATTGTCTACCGCTACAAGAAGGGTGATAAGAGATGAAGGTTAGAGCGTCTGTAAAAAAGATGTGTAAGGACTGCCAAATCGTTAAGCGGCATGGCATCGTTTACGTTATCTGTAAAAACCCCAAGCACAAGCAGAGGCAAGGGTAATCGGAGGACCATATGGCACGTATTGAAGGAGTTGACTTACCGAGGAACAAGCGCATCGAGATTGCGCTTACATATATCTACGGAATAGGGATTACGACAAGCCGCAGATTACTCGCAAAGGCGGGCGTAAGTTATGATGTTCGCGTGAAAGATCTGGCAGACGATCAGATAAGCGCCATCCGCGAACAGATTATCAAACAGGGAATCAAGACGGAGGGTGACCTCAGGAAGGAAGTTACTCTCAACATCAAGCGCCTGATTGAGATCAAGTCGTACCGTGGTATGAGGCATTTGCAGGGACTTCCAGTTCATGGGCAGCGTACACATACGAACGCGCGCACCCGCAAGGGACCGCGTCGTACCGCTATCGCCGGCAAGAAGAAGGCTGCGAAGACCTAGTATGTTGATTCGGCATTTTGCCGGGAGGAGTTATGGCGAAACAAAGACGAGGTGCTAAGAAGGAAAGGAAAAACGTGCCTGTTGGCCGCGTTTACATTAAGGCAACCTTCAACAACACGCTCATAAGTGTCACTGACGAAAAGGGCAATCTGATATCCTGGTGCAGCGCAGGAGCACGCGGATTTCGGGGAGCCAAGAAGGGCACAGCCTATGCTGCGCAGATTGCCTGCGAGGCAGCATTGCGTGGTGCACAAGATCAAGGGATGCGCGAAGTCTCCGTGTTTTCAAGGGGACCGGGAAGCGGCAAGGACGCATCAGTCCGAACTGTCAATAACATGGGGTTTAAGGTCACCATGATTAAGGACGTAACTCCGGTTCCGCACAACGGTTGCAGACCGCGGAAAAGGCGCAGGGTGTAGGAGGCTACATTGGGTAGGTATACAGGTTCAGTTTGTCGTCATTGTCGGGCGCTTGGGAAGAAGCTCTTCCTGAAAGGCGAGCGCTGTTCTACGGATCGATGCTCGTTTGAACGTCGTCCAAACCCGCCGGGGCCGAGACGCAGGCGCGGTAAGACGAGCGATTACTCCGTTCACCTGAAGGAAAAGCAGATCGGCCGCCGGGTATTTGGCATTTATGAAAGGCAGTTCAGGAACTATTTTATCCGTGCAAAGGCAGCACGCGGAGTTACCGGTGAAGAACTTGTCAGGCTGCTTGAAACGCGTCTCGACAATGTAGTGTTTCGTCTCGGCTGGGCATCGAGTCGCGCTCAAGCAAGGCAGCTCGTGCTACACAGGCACATAATTGTTAACGGCCACATCGTCAATATTCCAAGCTTCCGGGTCAGCGCAGGTGACAGCATTGAAGTAAAAAAGAGCCGCAGCAAAGGGAATTACTTCAAGGAACAGAAGGATCTGCTCAGTTCCATGCCAGACGGCTACTGGCTCACGAGTGATATCGAGAACTGGACGGCAGAGGTCTTACGGATGCCGGAGCAAGGTGAAATGGACGATAGTTTCGATCCGGCCCTGATTGTGGAGTATTACTCCAAGTTAGTATAGGTGATGCAATGGATTTTGCTGAAGCGTACGATCAAATTATTGGAAGCAAGGCGCAGGTCTTCGACCTTCTCAAAATGGATAAGGAGTTTGACGAAAGCCTGAACCGAGGCCGCTTCACAATTGAGCCACTGCCCCGCGGCTTCGGGGTCACGGTTGGCAATGCACTGCGCCGCGTACTGTTAAGCTCGATTCAAGGCTGGGCCATCAGCCAGATTCGGATCGATGGAGTTGAGCACGAGTTTGCAACCATTGATGGAATTCTCGAAGATACCGTAGAAATCCTTCATAACATTCGCCAGGTACGATGCAGGATAAACGGTGCGGTGCAGTCAACTCTAATCATCGATATTCAGGGCGAAAGCGTAGTAACCGCCGCAGATTTCGCCGATAATCCGGACGTAGAAATTCTCGACCCCGAGGACTACTACATTTGCACGATTACCGATCCCAACCGTTCGCTTCACATTGAAGCCGCAGTAACCGCAGGTATCGGGTTTGTACCGGCAATCGAGCTGAAGAGCAAGGACGCGGCAATCGGTGTTCTTACTTTTGATTCAAACTACAGCCCCGTAAGGCAGGTCAGTTATTCCTGGGAAAATACGCGTGTCGGAAGTGCCACCAATTATGAGAGGCTGATACTGACTCTCGAAGCAGACGGCACCAAAACCCCCGATCGCATTCTTACCGAGGCTGCCGTCGAGCTACGTAAGTACTTCGACTGGATTTCGCGTCATCAGATAGAGGAAGAAGTTGCAGAGGAACGGCGGAAAGAGCAGAGCATCGAGTATCAGCGCAACATTAGCAAGACCATTGACGACCTTGGGCTCTCACGCCGCGCCAAGAACTGCCTCGATGTGGCGAACATTACTACTGTTGGGGAGCTTATAGAGTACACACCAGAGCAGCTGCTTACACTGAAGAGCTTTGGCGAGAAGTCGCTGATCGAGATCGTGAATAAGCTCGCCGAGATGGATCTGTATCTCAGGGAGGAGACGGAGTAGATCCGGATGGAGGAAGCGATATGAGGCACAAAAAAGGCAACAAGAAGCTGAATAAACCGTACGACCAGCGAATGGCCCTTCTGCGCGGGCAGGTCTGTTCGCTTTTTCTAAGCGGACACATTACAACGACCAACGCCAGAGCATCTCAGGTGAAGAGGCTTGCGGAAAAGCTCATCACGCGCGCGCGCGCGGGTACGCTTCACGATACACGCGAAATCATGAAGGTTCTTTACACGAAAGAAGCATATTTAAGCCTTAAGCACAACGTCGTTCCTGCGGTCAACCACTGCGAGAATGGCGGATATCTTAAGGAATACAAGATAGGCCAGAGGCGCGGAGACGGCTCCGCGATGGTCAGGCTGGAAGTGCCTGGCTTCTCCGCCGAGTGATTTGGATGCCGATTCACAATCGGCCTGGGGGGGGCTGAACATTTTAATCGAGTATGGCTATGACGGTACCGGTTTCTTCGGATCGCAGATCCAGCCCGACAAACCAACAGTTTCCGGAGCTATTGAAGATGCGCTTACGGTGCTTTATGGGCGGAGGATCAGGATTAATCCGGCGTCAAGGACCGATCGCGGGGTCCATGCGAGGCATACAGGTGCCACGCTGACGATTCCGGAATCGTGCGGGCCGCCCGCAACCGACCTTGCAAAGGCTCTCAATGCTCACTTACCGGCGAATATCCGTATTCAACGGGTAAGTGTTGTACCTGACGGTTACCGTGCAAGATTCGAAGCCTTAGCCAAGGAATACCGCTACCGTTGGCGGGAGGGAAAGCTGCCGGATATTTTCGAGACGAGGTATCGGGCATTTGTCCCTGCCCGTCTCGACAGGAACCGCGTGCGCGATGCAATCGAGCTTCTGGCGGGGCGTCATTCGTTCGAGCATTTCTGCAGGCGTAGAGCGGGGCAGATGGACTTTTTGTGCAGTATTTCTGGCGCACGGGTTTTGTGGAGAGGAACGATAGGCGAGTTTCGGATCACCGGCGACAGGTTTCTCCACCAGATGGTGCGGAGGATAGTAGCGGCGATTTTTGAAATCGGTCAAGGACGTCTTGATACCGGCGATTTCTCAAAGGCGCTTTTCGAAGGCAAGCCTCTGAAGCGAGTTGATGTGGCGCCGGCAGAAGGATTGGTTCTCTGGAAGGTGTATTTTCGGGAATTTGGTGATGAATCGAACAACGCATTTTACTAAAGAACAGGTTGAACGGAAATGGTGGGTGCTAGACCTTGACGGGATGGTGTTTGGCAAAGCGGCGGCTATTGCCGCAAAGCTCATCATCGGCAAGCACAAGCCCCAGTTCACGCGCGGTCAGGATTGCGGCGATTTCGTGATCGCAGTGAACGCGGGAAAGATCAAGGTGACAGGCAACAAGCTTTCCGGCAAGGTCTACTACAGACACAGCGGATATCCGGGCGGGTTGACATCGCGAACGCTTCAGGAACGCCTTAAAAGCAATCCTGAAGAGCTCTTCAGAGATGCCGTTCGCAGGATGCTTCCTAGAAACCGGCTTGGGAGAAGGTTGATACACAAGCTGAAAGCTTATAGCGGCGCCGATCATCCTCACAAAGCACAGCAACCGCAATTGCTTCAGGGTGAACTGCTTGACCGGATTTAGCGTCTTGAGAGGTGAGTAAGATGACTGATGATCATAAATTGATGACGGTGGGAAGACGCAAGGAAGCCGTGGCGCGCGTACGTCTTGAGAAGGGCAGCGGGAACATTAGCGTAAACGGTAAAGAGCTAAGCGATTATTTCCCAAGATACTCTGATCAGCTCAGGGCTACGGAAGCCCTTCGCGTCCTCGGTGTCGAGGAAGAATACGACCTCTTTGCAAACGTGCGCGGTGGAGGCATTCACGGCCAGGCTGACGCCATCAGGCTCGGTGTCGCCAGAAGTATGGTAGAGCTTAATCCCGATCTGAGGAAAAAGCTCAGGGACGCCGGGCTGTTGACCCGTGATCCGCGCGCCAAGGAGCGGAAGAAGTACGGTCAGAAACGTGCACGTAAACGCTTCCAGTTCAGCAAGCGTTAATTTGCCTCCAGTTGGTATAATGTGCTTTCAATTGTTTTCCTGTTAATCAGGAGGATTTTCTGAGGCCGACGCAAGAATTTTGGCGTATGAGAGCGCGCCGCATAATGCGGCTCCTTTCGGTTGCCGTAATTCTCCTTGCTCTTGCGGGTTCGGCATACGGGCAAACCACCAAATCGGGAATCAGCGAAATATCCGTAGTTCGAGTGATCCGCGAGAACGCTCCGCTCTATCTCAAGGCCAACGGCGCAAGTGAAATCATTAGAACTGCGACAATCGGGGAAGAGTTCCCGAACATCGACTTTATCCTGGGCTTTTACCTGCTCAAGGACGAAGTAACAGGGAGTTTTCTTTATCTCGATCCTCTCGATGCAGTCTTAACCAAGGATATTGTTGATCTTCCGGAACCCCAAGCATACATTCGTGCTCCAGACGAAGACTGGTACTGGCTTGATACAAGCTTCTTCATCATCGAAGACGAATCGTCGGATGCCCTTTACAGCGGCAGATACAACCCGAATCTTACATACATGCCCATGGCCAATCCCGAACAACTTATTTCAACGGCGATGAAGTACAAAGGCGTACGATACAAATGGGGCGGCGAGTCCATGAGCGGGATCGACTGCAGCGGGCTCGTGCTGAAATGCCTGAACGCTCAGGGTTTCAGGATTGCACATAAGGCCAGCATACAGGCCAGATATGGCAGATACATTCCGTACGACTGCTTAAGATCGGGGGATGTCTTGTTCTTTACCGACAAGAAGCAGAATCAGATCGGCCACACCGGTATTTATCTTGGCAACGGGAAATTCATACACGCGGCTTCGAGCCTAGGGAAGGTTGGAATATCCAGTCTTTCCGAGGATTACTACCGCAACCATCTGATTTTGGCGCGACGGTATTAAGGGGGGATTAGCTTGCCGGTTCCGCAATTCCATTGGCAACAGATCCTCGATGTACTAATCGTTGCGGTGTTGTTTTACTATGTATTCTACTTCGTTCGGGGCACAAAAACCGCAATCGTAATTCAAGGTATCTTCATTGTCGCCGCAGTTTATTACATCTGCCAGCTTCTACGCCTTCTAACGCTTGTATGGATTTTCGAAAAAGTACTGTTTGTAGGTTCGTTTGCCCTCATTATCATCTTTGCTCCTGAAATCCGCCAGTTTCTCGAAAGAGCAGGGAGGACGCGATTCCTGTTGCACCACCTTTATTCAAGACCAGGTCCTGCTTCCAAGGGAGAGATCTGCGATCTCGTCGTTTCTTCGATGCGCTCGATGAGCGAGAGAAGGCTCGGCGGGTTGATAGCAATCCTGGGCGATGATCACTCCGCTCTTGAACAGATGATTATCGGTGTTCGCCTTGATTCTGAAATATCAACCGAACTTATATTGACCATATTCGACCCCGGCACACCCCTTCACGATGGAGCAATCGTTATCGACAACGGACGGATACTCTATGCCGGCTGTTTCTTTCCACTATCCGAACGTGAACAAGCGATCAAATTTCTCGGCACACGGCATCACGCGGGCATTGGAATCACCGAGCGTACGGACATAATCGTGGCTGTAGTCAGTGAAGAAACTGGCGCATTGAGCATTTGCCATAACGGGCGTATCTCGTACAATATGACTTCCGATCAAGTCAGCAGCCTGCTAAGGCTTTTGATCAGCAACGATTCGGAAAAGGCGAGCATTCTACCTCGCATTCTGATGGAGTAGTGAGCGCTTGCTATGAAGGCGATTTTTTCAAACTGGGTCTTGAAAATGTGGGCAATTGTCTTTGCGATTGCGTTATCCGCGTACGTCAACACCAGCTATCAAGTCACGGAAACGATAAACGCGCCGCTTATCATCATCGGCTTGAGCAATGATCTTGTTATCGCATCCGAGATTCCAGACACCGTGAGCATTCAGATCAGGGGGATCCTTGCCAATATAAGTCAACTGCGTAAGTCCCCTCCAAATTGCGAAATGAAACTAGCGTCTTTCAAGGTTGAAGGACTCTATGAAGATGTAAGTGTATCAGTACCGGAGCTGGGCGGGACTGAAGTGGTTAAGGGCCCGAGTCCGATTGATATCGTGCTTAAAAAGAAAATACAAAAGACCTTCGTTGTTGAAGCGAACAGAATCGGCAGTCTGCCAGCGGATTTCATAGAGCAGGAGCTCTCTATCACGCCTGAATCCGTCAAGGTTACAGGAGCGCAGGAAAACATCGAGCAAGTAAAGCACGCAGTTGCTGAAATCGATCTTGTTGGATCCAGGCGGAATGTCACGAGATTCATCGAGGTGAAGCTCCTAGACGAGAACTTGCGTTTATTGCCGATGGAGCGGTTCACGCTTGATTCGCCCAAGGTAAGATGCGATCTGAGAGTTTCGTCGCTTTCCAACGTCAAGCTATTGCGGCTTTTCCCGAACATAAAGGGTGAACCACCGGAAAACTATGCGTTCAATGTCGAAATCGAGCCCAGGCATATCCCTGTCCCTATTGACTACCTGGAGGGAATGGACGTTTCGATCCTGAACACGGAGCCGATCAACCTTACCGATGTAAAGGAAAGCTTCAAACGCGAAGTTGAAATCGTTTATCCTTTTGAGCAACACGAACTCCTTCAGCAGAAGGCTGTCGTGAACGTGACTCTCGTGGATATTACATCCAGTCAGGAAGCCTCATTGAACAGGAAGATTGAAATAATCGGGAGTACGCCCGGCGTAAGCGTCCTTGTTCAACCAACATACATCTGGATCGGATCAAGCGAAATTACCCTTCTTACAGAATCCGAGCGCGAGAATATCAGGGCAATAGTTGATATCGAAGGACTTGAGCCGGGCGAGTACCTCATCCGTCCTCAAGTTATCCTGGATCCGAAGGTCAGGAACGCTAGCATCTTGCCACTGGATGTCAAGGTCGAGATAGGGGTGGGGGTAGAAGATCAGTGAAGTTCGGAACTGACGGAATACGCGGCGTCGCAGGTAAGGATCTGACGCCGGATATCGCATTAAGGCTGGGATTCGCAGCTGCGAAAGCACTCGTTGAAAACGACTCGGAGCGCCAAAACTCCACTTTCATCATAGGTAAAGACCCGCGGCTCTCATCAGATATGCTTGAGTCCGCCTTGGCGTCGGGCATCGTGCTCAGCGGTGCAAATGTTGTAAGAACCGGTGTTATACCGACCCCTGCAGTTCCGTTCAATTTGAAAAAGGGCGATTTTGCAGGCGGATTTATGATCACTGCCAGCCACAATCCTATAGAGGACAACGGCATCAAGGTCTTTGCCTCAGACGGACTCAAGATTTCAGCTAAGGAGGAACGGGCTATCGAGGCCGGTTTGAAGCGCAGGCAAGCCGATCTGGACGGTATCTCTCCTCGTTTCGGCAGGTCTACCAGGGATGTTCGGCTGAGAAACAAGTACGCGGCCTTTCTTAAGCGCATGCTGAATACCTGCAAGAAGAATTCACGCAGCAAGCGCCACGAGAAGGATATTAAGCTCATATTTGACTGCGCATATGGTGCAACTTCGGATCTCTGCCGCAGTGTGTTCTCCGGATTTAACGCAAATGTCCAGTTCGTAAATGCGGAATTCGACGGCGCGATGATTAACCACAAGTGCGGTGCGACCGATCTTTCGAGGATCTCTGAGGAAGTGAAGCTCAATGGCGCGGATATCGGTTTTGCGTTCGACGGAGACGGAGATCGCGTTCTCATCGTGGACTCGATCGGAAATGAGATCGACGGCGACAGGATAATGGGTTCGCTCGCCCTGAATTCTGCGAAGTACTACAAATCGGGCGGAATAGTCGCAACGGTGATGAGCAACCTGGGGCTTGAGGAATTTCTCGCAAAAAACGACCTCGTTCTGCATCGTGTACAGGTCGGAGATAAAAACGTGATGGACGGCCTGCTAAAGCACGGTCTCCTGCTTGGGGGTGAGCAGAGCGGGCATATCGTTATGCTCGATAAGAGCAACGCAGGCGACGGACTGCAGACGGCTGTTGCTGTGGTCGAAATGCTGTTATCCACCGGCAAGTCTATCGCCGAGCTTTCCGCCGATATTCCCAGATACCCCCAGTATCTTGTAAATGTCAGAGTATCCAGGAAAGTTGGATGGGATAAGGACAAAGCTGTCAAGAACGGAATCAGCAGAATCAATGCCCGATATGGCAAATCGAGCAGGCTGTTGATAAGACCTTCCGGGACAGAGCCTGTAATCAGAGTAATGGCGGAGAGCAGGAACAAGCGAACCGCTCGCAGGCTTGTAGAAGAAGCGTCGAAGGTGATAGAGCTTTGGGACAGCCGGAATTGCGGTTAGACCTTCCAGCAGACATGTGAGAACATTCATTGTAATTAGGAGAACCGTATGATTGAAGAGAAAAAGATCAGGATCAAGTGGCTGGGGCATGCGAGCTTCGAGATTCGTTCGCCCGAAGATACAGTAATTCTCATGGACCCATTCCTTTCCGGCAACCCGCAGCTTCCCGAAAAACTGCACGATGTCAAAGAAGCCGACGTAATTGCGCTCACTCATGGACACGCAGATCACGTTGGCGACACTCTCACAATATACAATAAGCTCAGACCAAAAGTTGTCGCCATCTTCGAGATGATCCAAAACCTGCAGAGGATGGGGCTTGCATCGGAAGATTCGGTGGGAATGAACATCGGAGGCGAAGTAGTAATTAACAACATCGGGATTGCAATGGTGCCGGCATCCCATTCATCAACGTACTTCGTCGATGACAAACCTATGCCGGCAGGACTTGCGTGCGGCTACATTTTCACGTTCGAGAATGGACGCAGGCTTTACCACGCGGGAGACACATGGTTGTTCTCGGAAATGGAGCTTATCAGGAGGCTTTACAAGCCAGAGATCGCCCTCCTTCCGATCGGTGGAAGGTTTACGATGGATGTTCGCGCAGCTCGTATCGCTGCGGAAATGCTGTCACCGCGAGTTGTAATCCCTATGCATTACGATACGTTCCCGGAAATATCCGCCCTACCGAGCGACCTCGTGGAATCGCTCGCGGATTGCGGTGTGGAAGTTGTAGTTCCTGAAATGGGCGAATATGTCGATCTCTAATCCGATTTCCGGTGAGACAAATTCTGCATCTGAGCCTCCCGATGCAGACACCTTTAGGATTCTTGAAATCAACTTTCCTCAGGACATACGGGGGCGCGGCTATTCATTCCAGCTTCCAAATGCATCCGTGCACGTAGAAAGTGTTCCAGGTCAGATGACCATCGAGCGCGCAAAAAACATCATCAGGGACGCGAAGGGCGCGTTCGACGCAGTTGCATTAAGTGGATTATCTCTTACGTACACGGTTGGCGATCGCTATCACCGGCATCGCTTCCTGCGCGAGCTTCTAGCGGAAAGGGATGATGATCCCACGATGGTCTGTGACGGGATTCGCGCCAAAGACACGGTTGAGCGGCTTTTGATGCGCCGCATAGTGGAGCAGCTTGAAGGCGAAATTGCCAACCGACGTATCCTCGTTCTGTCGGGTATGGATCGCTGGGGCGTCAGTGAAGTCGTCAGCACTCTGAAGTCGCAAATTATATTCGGCGACCTCATGTACAATTTCAGGTTCGGCATCCCGCTTTTTTCGCTTAGGCAGGTTCGCAGCATGTCACCACTGATCCTCTACGTTCTCACGCGCGCTCCGCTAGAATGGTATTTCCCCGGCGCCAGGCGTGGAAAGAGACTGATGCCCAGATGGCGTCCTGCATTTTATTGGGCGGAAGTCATAATCGGCGGGATGAATTACCTGAAGCGGTACAGCCCGTCTTCCCTGGACGGCAAGGTTGTAGTTACTAACGTTGTATCGGATGATGAGATCGAATGGCTGAAGAGCAAGGGCGCAAGTACCATTGCATCGCTCACACCTGTTATATCCGGCGAGCGCATAAGCGCAAGTGTAATGGAGGCTGCTCTTTCGCTTGTCACGCGCGGCAAGGTCGGACATAGACGCGACCGGTATCTTGATGAAATAATTCGCGTTGATCCGGCACCTGAAATCGTTGCCATCAGGCCAAGCTCATCGCAGGTCCCTGCACTCGGGGAGAACGGCCTGCTAGCCGCGGGGCCACTCCCGTTTGACAGGAAGATATCACCGGTCGATTTCTCTCTGGACAAAGATACGTCGAAATTTGCATTTGTTATTCACCCGCTCGTTACAAAGCAACTCCTCGGTCATCCAGTGCTTCGGAAGTTCAGATATGTTCTGCCTTCATCCGCTCTTGAAGCTGTTGCATCGAAATCCCCGAGTTTTGTTGCAAGTCATGTTAAGAATCTCGTTTCCCCAACAGGCAGAAAGGCCGAAGGCTGGCTTCTCGGTTTTCCTGTAACGAGCAGAATAATGCTCAAGCTTTCTCCCGAGCACGTTTACGATCGCCTTGTGGAACTTGCAGAAATTGCACAGGATCTGGGTGCGACGGTAATGGGACTTGGCGCATACACGAGTGTTGTTGGTGATGCCGGAGTGAGTGTGGCGAAGCGAAGCCCGATAGCCATTACAACTGGCAATTCATACACCGTTGCGGCAACGATGGAGACGATAGACATTGCATCCGACAAAATCGGGATAATCCAGAACAGTTCGGTCGGACTTGTTGTAGGTGCTACAGGTTCGATTGGTAGCGTTCTCGCAAGGTTTCTTGCCGAGCGTGTGCGGGAAATCGTTATAGTCTCTCCGCGCCCCGAACGCGTGATAGCTCTCGGTTCGCAGATCAAGCAGGAATCGCCGAATACAATCGTAAGAACAACGACTAATATTACAGACCACATTCATCGCGCGGATATTATCGTTACGACGACGAGCACGGTCGATCCGATAATCAGCGTTGACAAGCTTAAGCCCGGTGCACTTGTATGCGATGTGGCGCGCCCGCCCGATATTGACGAGAGAAGCGCAACCAGGCGGCCCGATGTGCTGGTTATCGAGAGCGGAGAGATTGCACTACCGTCCGACGCGGACATCGGATTCGATATCGGACTTCCTCCCAACACCGTCTACGCATGCCTCGCAGAAACAATGATTCTCGCCCTTGAGGGAATTGCCCACCATTATACGATTGGCAGAACTATTATGAAGGATCGTGTCGAGCAGGTTGCCGAAATGGGAAAAAGGCATGGGTTCAAACTTGCCGGACTGAGTAGCTTCGGCCAGATAGTTGACGAAGAAAGGATTGGCATTGTCAAGGAAGCCCGGATGCGGAGCAACGCTGTGATTGGGCACTAGTGACAACTTTCACTCAGCAGAAAAATCTATCTTTCGCGCCGATCAGTCCGTTCGCAATGATATAATCAGACTTCATCTCTGCTTCACGAGGTTTATCCCTGATGCTCGATTCAAAGAAGGAAATGAGAGTATATTTCAACGGCGAAATCATTCCCGAATCGAAAGCGAAGATCAGCATTTTCGATCACGGTGTGCTTTACGGTGACGGAGTATTCGAAGGGATTCGCAGCTACAACGGAGCTGTTTTCAAACTCGAAGAGCATACGGAAAGGCTGTTTGCGTCAGCCCGTTATATATCCCTTGATATTAAAATGACGCACGAAGATGTAAACAGAGCGACACTTGACACGCTTGCCGCAAACGATCTTTACGAAAACGCATACATCCGAACGGTAGTCACTCGGGGCGAAGGGGATCTTGGAATAAATCCTGCAAAGTGCACCGGAAACCCGACGATCTTCATCATTGCAGATGATATTGCGCTTTATCCGAGGTTCTTTTACGAAAACGGGCTGCGGGTTGTAACACTAGCTGTTCCTCAGAAGCCTATATCCGGGCTTTCGCCGATGGTCAAGTCACTTAACTACCTGAACAACATCCTTGGCACGATTCAGATCAACAACTACAACGCCTGGACGCAGGGACGGAGCTTCAGCGAGTTGAGCGAGGAAGAAAAACTGCTTATTGTTACTGAAGGGATAATGCTCTCAGCGGACGGCCACGTTACGGAAGCTACCGCAGATAATGTGTTCATCGTGAAAGACGGTGTTCTTTTCACTCCTCCCGTTAGCGAAGGGGTTCTCGAGGGAATTACGCGCAATTCCATTCTTGACCTGGCGAGTGAACTCGGCATAAGGTCCGTTGAGGCAAGGCTTTCGGTATTCGATCTATATTCCGCGAACGAATGTTTCTTGACTGGAAGCGCGGCCGAGCTTGTGGCAGTACGCGATATCGACGGACGAAGGATCGGAAACGGCATCGAGAGTTTCGATGTTTATGGACGGCTTCGCGCAGCATTCCCGGAATACGTTTCCAGGCACAGTACTCCTGTGCCAAAGTAGCCTTCAACCTTTACAGACCATCATCTGCTCAATTTTGCATAATCCCTTAATCAAGTACGGAAAACTCCTAGCCTGCGTTTATTGCGACGGTACCATGGGAATCCATTCCGTGTGGTCAAGATTGGAATAAAGACATAAGCAAAAAGACAGGGTATAATGCCTTGTCGAGAGGTTCCGGTTTGGAGTCGGAACAGGAAACGCGCAACAATGGTCATTTTGGTTGCCAGGGGGCTTGATTACCTTCCTGGTATTGTAATGGCCTTCAAGTAGATATATAATTGGGGTGGTTTCGGGTATGCGCCCGGGGAGCTTCTGAGTATATGGATTTTATGAACAGATTCTCGGCTGCAGCGAGGAGCGTAATCAACAAGGCGCGCGAGTACTGCATCCGTTTCAACAACACGTTTGTCGAGCCGGAGCACATTCTGTTCGCGATCCTGAACCAGAAGAACTCCACGGCGATGAAGGTTCTTCGCTCGCTCAAAGTCAACGTAGCAAAGATGACCTACGTACTCGAAAACCATCTCTATAAAAACCAGGGAAACTACAAACACGAGCCGACATTCGGGCGACGCACGATAAGCCTTTTCGACAACGCTTACCGAGAAATCAGCCGCTTTCAACACCAGGAAATCAGAACGATCCACATCCTGATTGCGATGAGCGTTGAGCGGAATACGATGATCTACTTCCTGTTCAAGGAATTCAACCTTGACCAGACGGTGCTCAGGAACGCATTCGCGAAGTTCATCAGAAGCCAGGAGCAGGGCGCCCAGCATGGAGCAAAGGACAAAGAAGAAGAATCTATCGTTGAAAGGTTCTCCCGCGATCTAACGCACCTCGCCAAGGAGAAAAAACTTGATCCTGTAATCGGCAGAAAGAAGGAGATCGGCAGGCTCATCCACATTCTCTGCAAGCGAACCAAAAATAACCCGATCCTTGTCGGCGATGCGGGAGTAGGCAAGACAGCGATAGTCGAAGGACTTGCACAACGAATAATTTCAGGTGAAGTGCCCTGGGCGCTTAAGAAACGCAGTGTTCTCGCAATCGATCTTGCAGGGCTTGTCGCAGGTACAAAGTTCAGGGGTGAGTTCGAAGAACGTCTCAAGCAGCTTATCACCGAGATAAAGGATAGCGAGGGCAACATTATCATATTCGTTGACGAGCTTCACACCATACTCGGGGCCGGAAGCGCTGAAGGAAGCCTTGATGCCTCGAACATCCTGAAGCCTTCGCTTGCCAGGGGTGAACTTCGCTGCATCGGTGCAACAACTTTCAAGGAGTATCGCAAATACGTTGAGAAAGATGCTGCGCTCTCGCGAAGATTCCAGCCGATTTTTGTCGAAGAGCCTACGTATGATGAAACAATGCAGATTCTGGAAGGCCTAAAGTCCGAATATGAGAGCTTTCACCGTGTCAGCATTACTCCGGATGCGATTGAGCGCGCGGTTTTTCTTTCCACCAAGTACATAAACGACCGCAAGCAGCCCGATAAGGCAATCGACGTTATAGACGAGGCTGCCGCGTGGGTAAACCTTGAAAGACGTACGGTGGTAATCAACGATAGCAAAGACTCGGAGGAGGCAAGTGAAGCCGACTTCGATTATTCGGACAAGGAAAACGATGATATACTGCATAGGGACTTGCAAAGCCTATTCAAAAACATTGAATCCAAAGAGGATGATTCTACCGCCGATGTAACTTCCGAAGCGCCTGTTGCGTCAGACAAAACCGAGGGGAAAGATGTACCTGAGGAAGCACCTTCGGAAAACGAGGAAGCAGAGGAACTGTTCGTCACAGCGCAGGATGTTGCTCGCGTTGTAGAAATGTGGACGGGAATCCCAATGACAAGCTTCACAGAGGACGAGGCGAAAACTCTCGTGGGGCTTGAAGAAAGACTGAGGAGCCGCATAATCGGTCAAGATCAAGCCCTCAAAACAATCGTAAAAGCCCTGAAACGCAGCTATGCAGGGATCAAGGAAGCAACGCGACCTATCGGCACGTTTATTTTTGTAGGGCCGACTGGCGTGGGGAAAACCGAGCTTGCACGCGTACTTTCAAGCAATCTCTTTTTGAATTCCGACGCTCTAATCAAAATCGACATGAGCGAGTACACGGAGAAATTCGCGGTATCGCGCCTTATCGGAAGCCCTCCGGGATATGTAGGTTACGACGAGGGCGGCCAGCTAACCGAAGCAGTTCGCTTGAGACCGTACAGCGTTGTCCTTTTCGACGAAATGGAAAAGGCGCATCCCGATGTGTTTCACACGCTCATGCAGATTCTTGATGAGGGCGTTATTACTGACAGTCAGGGCCGCAAAGTGTACTTCCACAACTGCGTGATTATCTTTACAACGAACATCGGAGGCAAGCTTGGAACGGACGATGATCGCGTGGGAATTAGAAGGGATGCTGAGTTGACCGATGAAGATTACGTCGGGCTGTTCGAGTCCTACAAGCGAAATGCAGAGCGCTTGCTCAAGAAGAGCTTCAAGCCCGAATTCCTTAACAGAATCGACGAAACCGTCTACTTCAACATGCTTGCACGCCCCGAGATCTCAAGCATAACCGAGATATACTTGGGCGAGCTCAAGACAAATCTCCAGGTACTCAACTATCATATCGAATGGGACAGTGACGTTGTCGACCTGCTCGTGGAAAAGGGCTATTCGCCGGAGTACGGAGCGAGGAATATCAAGCGCACGGTTGTTCGGATGATCGAAGACCCGCTTTCGGAAATGATAATAGGCGAAGAAATATCGAAGAGGGAGCTTGTTAGAATCAGGATAGAGGATGACGAGTTCGTCTTCGATAACATGGGCGAATATGCTCTTCCGGAGATGGCAAAAGACGAAGAGCAGGCAGCCAAATAATCCTGACAACCCACTTGCAGTAAGTAAGCAGTTGGCACATCCTTGTTCGAGTTCGCTTACACGACGAAGTGAATTTCGGGCTGTGCACGAAGAAATGCACATACAACATATGCTTAGATGTTGCGAAGAACCGATTTACAGGTTATAATTATCATGTATTTTTTCGCGGCGGTAAGGGCTGTAGTTTTCGGGCTGGAAGTAATTGCTATTTCGCGCCCCGAAGATTGACAAGCGTTCTAGTCCGCGATAAAATATACGTTCCCGCCAATTTTGGCGGGTATGAACCTTGAAAGCTGGATAGTGAAGAAATGAACAGCCCAAAACCTGTTTTTTACAGGTTCCATTAGAAATTTATCTTCGAGCTAGCCTCGAAGAGAAATAACGCAACTTAGAGTTTGATCCTGGCTCAGGATGAACGCTAGCGGTGCGTCTGACACATGCAAGTCGAGCGTGATCCATAGCAATATGGTGAAAGCGGCAAACGGCTGAGTAACACGTGGGAACCTACCCCTAGGACAGGGATAACAGTTCGAAAGGACTGCTAATACCTGATAATGTGCCTTGCACCAAAGGTCAGCCGCCTAGGGAGGGGCCCGCGCCCCATTAGCTTGTTGGTAGGGTAATGGCTTACCAAGGCTCCGATGGGTAGCTGGTCTGAGAGGATGATCAGCCAGACTGGGACTGCGACACGGCCCAGACTCCTACGGGAGGCAGCAGTTCAGAATCTTGCCCAATGGGCGAAAGCCTGAGGCAGCGACACCGCGTGGGGGAGGAAGGTCTTCGTGATTGTAAACCCCTGTAGGGTGGGAAGAATTATGACGGTACCACCAGAGTAAGCCTCGGCTAACTACGTGCCAGCAGCCGCGGTAAAACGTAGGAGGCAAGCGTTATCCGGAATTACTGGGCGTAAAGCGTGCGTAGGCGGCTCGATAAGTTGAAGGTGAAATCCCGCGGCTTAACTGCGGAACTGCCTTCAAAACTATCGGACTAGAGGGAGTCAGAGGGAGACGGAATTCCCGGTGTAGCGGTGAAATGCGTAGATATCGGGAGGAACACCAGTTGCGAAGGCGGTCTCCTGGGGCTCACCTGACGCTCAGGCACGAAAGCCAGGGGAGCGAACGGGATTAGATACCCCGGTAGTCCTGGCCGTAAACGATGGGCACTAGGTGCTGGTGGCTTCGACCCCATCAGTGCCGTAGCTAACGCATTAAGTGCCCCGCCTGGGGAGTACGGTCGCAAGATTAAAACTCAAAGGAATTGACGGGTCCCC
>JAGGVC010000099.1 GCA_021158185.1 bacterium
CGCAAAAATCGCCTTCACGAACACAGTTGATACTTTCTGGCTGACTGCAGGAACGAGGGGCCTCCTGCCCGCCCCCCAGTTTTTCCTCAGCGTCCTTTGGGATTTCGCCCTTGCCGAGGAGATCGTCGTCATCGGGCGAGGAGGCGCTCATACCTTTGAGATCGAGTTTACTCGAAACGGCATCGATAAAGTCGTCTCCAAATTTCTCAAATGGAATCATCTTCGTTCCCTCCGGTTTTTCACGCTCAAATCCCGCCCACAGGACGGATACGTTCAGCTTTTCTTTTTCCTCGACCTGGACTGAGCCTTCGCCTTGACGCTCGAATCGCGTTTTCTCGATGAACCCGTCGCCTTCGCCTTGCCGCGCTTCTCTTCCTTACCTGCTTCGCCCCCGTCGGCTTCGGCCAATTCAGCTTCGGTATCCACGCCGCGCCGGATAATCTCAGTCGCCAGCCTGCCGATCTGCCGCTCCTCTTCGATGCGCTTCAATACGGCGTCCGCGAGGAACTGCATGTCGATGTCGAGCCTCTGATTGCGCGCGAGTTTCGTCATCACGGCCTCGGCCACGGCGTCCGCAATGCGCTCCAGGTTCCGCCCCGTGGTAATTCCGCTTATGATGTAATCGAGATGCCTGAGTGTTATAGGCGCGTGTTCAAGGGGGGGGGTACATTCTTGGTTCCAGCTTTCTCGCTCATTACCATTTCTCCTTAATGCGCATGAGAATTCGCCGAACACGGAAATTATACCCGGCGATCTGCGGTCTGTCAAACCGCCTGCAATTGCCAAAATGAGCGCGCTGCCTAAATTATTTCAAGCGCGCCCTGGAGTGCGCCTGCCGCGCTGATGGCCTGAAAAATCGCGACGATATCGCTTGGTGCGACGCCTAGCGCGTTAAGCCCTTCTACTATGTCTTCCGCGCTCACGCGTACGAAAGTTTCCTTTTGTTCAATGACCGCCTGCCCCTCGGCAGAGCCTTCGCCCACCTGCACCTGCGCGCTCACCGGCACGCCGCCTTCCTCGTAGGTTCCGACGATTCTGCCTGCCGGCCCGACGGTGATGGACAGGTTTCCGTGCGCCACGGCCACGGGCAGAATCTGTACGTCTCCGCCCATAACGACGGTTCCCGTGCGCTCGTTGATTATCACTTTGGCTGGCGCATCGCCCTGAACATTCAGCGATTCGAGCGCCGCGATGAAGGGCACGAGATCGTTTTTGTAGATCTCTGGAACCCTGATTCTGATCGTTCCTCCGTCCACGGCAATCGCAATACCCATCCCGAACAGCCGTTGCAGCTCAAGCGAAATGTTCTGTGCAGTCGTGAAGTCCGGGTTGTGCAAGTTTATCTGGATCGTGCCGTCGTCCTTGAGGACTGTGGACGGAATCGCGCGCTCGACGATAGCGCCTCCGATGATTCTTCCTACGGTTGAGTGCTTCTTCGCACCGCGTCCACCGGATTGCCCGATGAAATCACCGAGGGAGACTGGCCCCTGCGCGACTGCGTACACGTTCTGGTCGTGACCGATAAGCAGTGTTCGATAGAGTATGCCGCCTTCGAGGCTTTTCGCCGAGCCGATGCTTGAAATCGTCGCGTCGAGCCGGTCGCCCGGTTTGTAATACGCGGGCATGTTCGCTGTTATGGCTACCGCTGCGAAGTTCTTGATGTTGATCGACTCGGGCGCGATGTGGAAGCCGAACTGCGAGAGCATTCCGCTTATCGCTTCGGCTGTGTAAAGCGCGTTTTTCGGATCATCGCCCGTGCCAAGGAGTCCACCCACGAGTCCGAAGCCGATGAGCTGGTTTTCGCGCACACCGTCAATGGACGCGATATCCTTGATGCGCGCGGCATTCGCGGGCGCGATCATCGTTGATACGATGATTATCGAAGAAATAACCGAGATCAGTAAAAAACGCATCGCATTAACCTCTACACAATTTGCTGGCGGAGATGTCTCCGCTTGAATTACAATCGGGCCGCGGGCGCGTGGGGCTCATTCCCGCGACAGAAACGCGCTTAAAAAATGATGTCGAAGACGCGGCTCAGGAAACCCGGCTTCATCTTCTTGGTAATCTGACCTTCGCCGATGTACTCGACGCGCGTATCGGCGATTTTGTATGAGACAACTGTGTTTTCTTCATCAATGTCTTCAGGACGTATGATGCCGGATACAATGAGAATCTGAGTTTCGTGGTTGATCTTCACTTCTTTGCGCCCTTCGATGACGAGGTAATCGTTCTCTGTTATGTCCACGACCAGAACGCTTACGAGCGCCTCGACCTTTCCCTTACGGTCGGTGTCACCGTCGCCCTTGTACTCGGTCTTGGTTTTTTCTGTTAGCGAGCCGCCAAGCCCGATCAGCCGCCAGAACGGACTGAGGATGGCGTCGAGGATGCCCGTGTTGTTAAAGCTTACATCGGTTTTGTGCTCGCCTGAGATATCGGTCTTGGAACCCGTCGAGCCGAGAGCGTTCTCGGTTACATTCACAAGGACGATGTCCCCGATCTGATAATTTCTCGGCTTGGCATGGTAAAGATCGAGGCTGTCCTCATCGTCGAGAGGGTACAAGCTGTCGGCCCAAGCAGTTGCGCACATGGAAACGCCGAATACTGCAAATGCAAGAATAATTATCCGAATTGGTTTCATCCTCAACACCTCGTTTATGTCGGCAATATTACTATCGCCAGGTTATGAGCGGTAAGTGTGACTCGAATCCCCTTTCCGGTATCGTCGAGTTTGACGAGAATCCGCTCGCCGATGTACCCGTTTTCCGCCGAAGTTCCGGGTGCTTCGATTCGCAGACTGCCGCGCATAATCACAACTACCAGGGCATCGCCGCGCCTTACGTCGTAGGGCTGGATGAGCGATTCGTAGGTGAGCTGCTCGCCCGCACCGATGTTTCGCTTGGATTCAAGACCCAGACATTCCCCGATTGTCGCAATAACCGGCGTACCCGGCGGTACAACCCGCGTTAGTGATTCGATCATATCGAGCGTGACTACCGCGCCGCGCGGAATGCCTGCCTTAGCAATTATCATCGGTGTTTTGAAGCTTGAAAACCTGGTGAGCGGGAACTGCCTGGCGAGTCTGCCGTCAACCTTGACAAGTATCGTCTGGGGCAGGGCGCCCTTACGGTGCGACGGGTACTTGACGATGATTTCAAGTTCACCCGGATTCACGGTAATGTCGGGCAAATGCTCAGTCCAGATGATTTTGACGTCATCGCAAAAATTAGTGCGTATTTCATCATCGAGAACGGAAGCGAGCTCGGCTGATGTGATTGTAAGCCCGGCTCGAACGATTGTAATTTTGTCCGGACCGGAGAGCGAGTATTCACTAGGCGCGATTCCTTCAACATAAAGCCGTGATTCAAGGTCGGATTTGCGGTACATGATCGGATGGTCGTGCGGAGGCGCGATGCCGATCCTGAGATTGACGAGTTTCGCAACATTTTCGTCTGAGCCTGTGATCTGCGCAACTTCGCCCAGTTCGATATACGGGCCTTCGACCTCTGAATGAGCGTTAAGCGTGATTCCGATCACCGATGCGAACGCGGGCGCGGAAAGTGCAGTTGAAAGGACAAATGCAGCCAGGAACGCTGCATCTAGAGGAAAGAACCTACTTTTTCCTTTATTCTTCATTCAGACTACCGTTTGAGATTCGCCGCGATGCTGAGGATGTCATCCGCGGTCTGAATTGATTTGGAATTCGACTCGAACGCACGCTGGGCGATGATGAGTTTTATCATCTCGTCGGCGATCTGCACGTTTGAGTTCTCGATGAATCCCTGCTGAATCGTGCCGAATCCCTCTTCGCCGGGAATACCCTCGATCGGCTCACCGCTTCCTGCTGTCGCGAGAAAGATGTTTTTCCCCGCGGGTGAAAGGCCTGAAGGATTGATAAACCGGACAGTCGTTATCTGCCCAGCCTGGGTGGGTGCCTCGTCGCCAGGGGCTGTGTACCAGAACGTGCCGTCGGACTGAATCGTGATTGCCAGTGCGTCCGGCGGCAAGATGATTGCAGGTTCGAGGACATGGCCGTTGCTGTTCACAATCTGCCCGTTTGCATCGAGCTTCAGAGAGCCGTCGCGTGAATAACCTGTTGTGCCGTCGGGAAGCGTGAATTGAAGGAATCCCTCTCCCTCTATGATGACGTCGAGTGCGCGTTCGGTGTTGAGATAACTTCCCATTGTGAAATCCTTGATCGTCGCGACTATATGGGTGCCAAGGCCGATGTTCAGCCCGTTGGGATTAAGGACACCGGGGCTGACTTCGGTGCCGGAGCGTTTGAATTCCTGGTAGATCAGATCTTCGAATTCCGTTCTGTCCTTTTTGAATCCGTACGTGTTGACATTCGCGATGTTGTTCGCGACTACATCCGTCATCCGCTGCTGGGCATTGAGACCCGTTGCGCCTGTGTACAATGCACGTATCATCCCTTACTCCTGTTTTTTCGGGCAGGGAAGAGAAAAGGGAATCGGTCGTTCATCCCTTAGAAGGCTTCTGTCGCAGGCGACAGGCCGGCCTGGTATTTTCCGCTACCCGGATTTAAGGTTACAGCGCCGGCTTACATCAGTGAGCCGACGTCGTTGACAGTTCTTTCGAGTGTGCTGTCGAGAGTCTGAAGCACGCGGCTGTCAGCCTCGTAAATTCGATGGTTCTCGATAAGGTTGATCATCGAGTCGATCACATTTGCGTTGCTCTGCTCTAAAGCACCGGATTGGAGGTTTGCCGTACCAATTCCGTCGGGAGCAGGGCCGCGGAACCTGTTGTGACCGATCTTGGTTAGTGCTTGGGGATTGGCAAAAAATGCGATTTGCAGCATGTCAACCATTTCACCGTCCGCGAAGACCGAGCCGTTGGCAGAAATCTCGATGCTTCCCGCCCCTGGAGTTTGAATGACGCCACCCTCTCCGAGCACGGTTAATCCCTCGATTGTCGTTAGGCTGCCGTCAGGGGCAATAACGAAGGCTCCGTTTCTTGTGTAATACGTATTGCCCTGGTTATCCGCAACAGTAAAGAAGCCGTCGTTTAGAATGGCGACGTCGAGATTGCGCTCTGTATTTGTAATGGGTCCAGGGGAGAAATCGGTGTAGGTTTCAGCGCCCATTACGCCGGTTGACTGGATGCCGATTGGAACAGCCGTGCCAAGAGGTGCTGAGGGAACTCTCGGATGCGACGGCTCACGCGACGTTAGCATTTCGGGTGCGGCCATGGCTGCAAGAAAGTCCTTCTTGAAGCCCGTAGTATTGACGTTCGCGAGGTTGCTAGCGGTGTTGTCAACTTGACGCTCCGCCTGAAGCATGCCTGATGCCAAAGTGTATATTCCGCGAATCACGCATATGTGTTATCGGAAAGAAATCACCAGACTTAAAGGCGGAGCCATTTGTCAGGTCTATTTTCTGAGCGTTGGTTCGCGCTTTAGACTCCGGTCGATTATAATTTCCAACATCAGCGTGCGGCCAGCAGAGAGCTTGAACGTATTCTCTCCCTGCGGCACGAATTCCTGTTCATCAGGACCGAGGACGTAAATTGTGTATTCCCCTGGATCGAGCTTGAAGAAAGCGTGGCCGCTGTCGTCGGCTGTATCAACTTTAATCGATTTATCGGAGCCCGCAGGTGCGATCTGAATCGTGACGTACCCCTGCGGGTATCCGTCCATGTCTACAATATTCACGGAAATGTTGCCGGGAATATTTCCGACGCCCGGCAGCTTGTCGCACGAAGCAACGGATATGCACGAAATCAAAAGCAACGAACTTGCAAAAAATGCAATCAGCCTCATTTAATCACCTCAAAACTAGTCAGCACAATTCTACACCAAAGCCATCCGCGATTTCACCAATTACGCGTACTTGAGCATCAAATCCTTTAAGCAGGTCGAGATGCGCCTGCACCTCTTCTTTTGATACGATAATGGCAAGCCCTGTTCCCATATTGAAGGTACGAAACATCTCAGCTTCGTCAACCGGCCCGAGGTGTGCGATCCGTTTGAAAATCGGTGGAACAGCAAGTTTATCCCTGTGGATCTTGGCGCCCAGACCTTGCGGGATAACGCGCGGAATATTGTCTCGCAGGCCTCCGCCTGAAATATGAACAAGCGCTTTCACGTTTCCACCATCAAAAAGCGCTTTTGCTTCGGATGCGTAAATCCTAGCCGGGCGGGTCACTTCGCTCATCAATGAGCATCCAAGTTCATCATCGTGTTTGTGCCATTCTTCATCGGCGATTTCCGCAAAGACGCGCCTAGCGAGCGAGTAGCCGTTGCAGTGTATTCCGCTGGAACTGATGCCGATGATCTGGTCGCCAGCGGCAATATCCGACCGTGGCAGCATTTTCTTTCGTGCTACAACTCCGGTCGCGAAACCGACAAGGTCGTACTCGCCCGAAGCGTATGTATCGCGCATCTCTGCGATCTCACCACCGATGAGCGCGCATCCTGACTCTCTGCAACCCTCACTTATTCCGGAAACGATCTCTTCGATCACTTCAGGGATCACCTTGTTGAGGCCGATGTAATCGAGGAAAAAGAGCGGTGATGCGCCTGCACAGATGATGTCGTTTACACAGGTGGATACGAGATCGATACCGGCATTGCGATGTGTGCCGAACCGGTATGCGTATTTTAATTTAGTGCCGACGCCGTCCGTACTGGATACGAGAACCGGATCATCAACGTTCTCGAACGATGCCGAGAAGGCAGCGCCGAAAGCCCCAACATCCGTCAGAACCTCAGGGCGGAATGTCGATCTGGCATGCGGTTTGAGCAAGTCAATAGCTTTGTCCTGTGCATCGATGCTCACTCCCGCTTCGGCGTAAGTAAGCGATTGATCGTCACGATTCGCGTTTCCAAGTAGCTTTTCAAGCATAAGGCAGCGCTATTTTACCACGCGAGTAAAGTGGTAGGTCTTAGAGGGATTCAGCTAATTTCTGCCGGCCGCGTCCGGCGGTTTTTCGGGTTCCGGATCAGGTTCCGGATCAGGCTGCGGGTCAGGCTCTGGTTCGGGTGGCGGTTCAGCCGCAGGCGGCTCCGCAGGCGGTTCAGAAGGTTCAGTAGATCCGGCGTCGTACGATTCAAGTTCAGGTTCAGGTTCGGGCTTGGGCTTCGGGCGGGGCGGCGCGATTTTTGCCCTTTGCCAGCCTGAGTTTTCTTCAAGTTCCTCGCTTATCAGGTTCTCTGCACCATACCAAGCATAAAGCCTGAACGTGATCTTGTTGCCATCGATCTCGCTAATGATCATAACCGGGGAGTTGTAGGTATTCTCGAATTTGAAATCACGGCCTGGAAAGGCCACGGTGGCGTCCCTGTTCCACGGAACGTAGCCGACCTGCAGGCCGTGCGGCCAGCGCTCGATTATAGCGAGTCCAGCTTCAAGGCATGCGGCGTTGTATAGCGTGGTCGAGACCTGGCAGGAGCCTCCGCCAACGCCGGGCACTATCTCCTGCTTTTCGATTACGGGCGCGGATTTGTATCCGGTGCTGTATGTTCTGTCGCCTGTCACATCATTGAAACTGATTTCCTGGCCAGGGAAGATAATCATTCCGTTGAAGAAGCTGGCGCAAAGCGCGATGTTGTAGTTCCTGTTGTGTTGCCAGCTTTTGAACTTCGTCGTGTATTCACCGATCGGCTCAGGATCGAAGCGGCCAATTTGTTCAGCCGTAACTTTCGCCGAAATTTCAGAAAAAACAGCATGTGCGATCTCGTCATAAGCGGAACGGTTAATCAGATCGGTTACATTTGCCAAGGTTGCTTCCTTGCCAAGCATTCTGCCCGGTACTTCAGGAAGCACGCTGAGATCAATCAAATTGAGAATTGCATCCCTCGGCGGGCGGTAAATCAGATCGGCGAATCTTGAGATTTCCTCATCGAGTTTCTCCTTCGAAAAACTCGGCACCAAAGAGTCCTCGTTCCACTCGTAGGAAAGATCGATTTCGTTTGGGAAAATCAAATAACTCTCGTCGTTCGCGGCAATAATTATCTGCGAAGGAACAGGTACCGCTAGCGATATGCCAAGCGCAGAGCGTATATCGTCTGGTATCAGATGTAGATCGCGCTTCGAGACCGCTGTGGTTACAGCAATCATCGCAAGAAACAGTCCTATCTTGAGCAGAGCACGCATCACAGCTTTAACGTTGGCAGCCACCGCTTTGATTATACCAGCGTGATATATAGCTGCAAAAGGACTTTTAGATTATTCAGTACTATGAGTTTTGGATGCTGTATTCAGGAAGCGTTTATCCAATTGCTTGCCGAGAAGTTGGGCGCCCTTTTTCCATCCGCTTTCGGCCTCGAACAGTTTCACGTTCCACTCGTTTCTTTCAAGCCACCCCCTGAGCGCTGTCACGATGTCTTTTTGAAGGTGCGCACCCTTGCGCGTACCGTATCTGTTGTCTATATGCGGTTCGGTCATTTCTTCGCATAATGAGATCGCTCTTTCGGGCTGCCATCCTTTCTTGTAAGGTCTGGACTGAATCAGCGCGTGAAAGACATCTGCGACAGCGATTATTCTGCCGCCGTATGGAATCTCATCTCCCTTGAGCCTAAGAGGATATCCTCCGCCGTCGATTTCCTCATGGTGTGTTCCGGCGATGAGAGGAACATCCCTTAGCTCCTTGGACCAGTGAATCTGGCTGAGGATCGTGATGGTCTTTTCCACGTGGAAATCCATGAGGTATTTTTCGCAGGGGAGAAGCTTGGCAGGCTTGCTCAGGACAGCATCCGGCACAGCAATTTTGCCGTAATCGTGCAGTGTTGCTGCAATTCGGATCTTCTCCACCATCGAAAGTTCAAGTCCAAGCTCCTTGGCGATGACGACGCTTATTCCAGTGACATACATGGAGTGGTTGCTCGTCGTCGGGTCCTTGGCGTCGACACTGGCCGCGAGAACCTCGATGAAGCTGTCAAACTGCTCCTTCTGTTCCCTATAGAGCTTGGCGTTTTCGATCGCGACGGCCGCAAAGCTGCCAAGCGTACGAAGTATCCGCTCGTCGTTGGCGGTAAATCTCCTTGCAGTTTGCTTGTTGAGCACCTGAAAGACGCCTATCATTTTTCCATGACGGTCGTACATCGGCATGCAAAGCACGCTTTTGGTACGGAATCCGCTCCTCTTATCCCAGCTCCTGTCAAAGAAATCAAGGTTGTATGCATCTTCAACATTCAAAGTCTTTCCACTTTCGAAAACCCTTCCGGCGATTCCCTTGCTCTTGGCAAGTCTGATCGAGCCTGTCGAATAGCCCTGTACGAACAATGTGTATATCTCGTCCTTGTCCTCATCGACAACGTAGACACTCGATCGTTCAGCTTCGAGAAGTTCGCTGCACGAACGGCCGATTTCCGCGAGCAATGGAGCGAGTTCGATCATGGCGGCGATCTTCGTGCCCACATCGAGGATCTTGTTGAATCGCTCGATCGATTCGGGAGCTTCGGATATTTTCTGTTGGTCAGAGATTATCTGAGGAAGGAAACTCTCAAGCTTGGCGAGCAGCCGTTCGTCCATGCTCGACAGTTTTTCCTTGTCGGGATGGGAAAGAACGAGCACTCCGCTAATTTGCTCAATCTTGTTCATAAGTGGGATGGCAATCAAAAGCTTCGGTTTGGTCGTCAGTTTGTCCAGCATTTCGCGGTCTGCAGGGCTGGAATCTGGGATGGTGAATCGCACGGTCTTTCCGTTGATCGCCTTCTCGGCAAAGTACATCCTGAATGCGTTTTCAGGGTCATCCTCGCTCTGCATCCCTGAATACGGCATTAGGCGCATCTCTTCGATGTCAAGGATGTAGATCGACGGTTCGAAACCCGGGAAAATGTCGGGGATCGCAGTGTGCAGGGAATCGATGGCTACCTTGAGTGAAGTTGCGGCATGCATATCCGAGAAAAGAGCAAAAAGCACTTCCAGTTTTTCCGCCCATATTTCAGGATTATGGCCGTCTTCAAAGGACGAGCTGCTGCTTAATGGGCTTTTCATTCTTATCCATCCTTGCGATGCCAGTCGTATGGGACGCTGCCGTCGTGCGGAGGAACCCTGTGTTCGTCAGGTTCGTTGTAGTCGTACACCTCAGTTGGAATATTAATAAGCAGTGCTTCGTGTTCGCTAATGGTCTTGAAGCCGTGGTAAACGAACGGAGGGATTTTAAGAAACGACGGGTTGTGCTCACCCATAAAAAACTCGTTAATCACCCCGTGGGTTTCGGAATCATCGCGCGCATCGTAAAGAACGACCTTCATCATGCCAGATACGACGCAGAAGTGATCCGTCTGCTTCCTGTGAAAATGCCATGCTTTGACGGCGCCTGGATAGCCCGTCGTGAGATAGACCTGGCCGAAGCGATCGAAATCGGGATCGTCCGAGCGAAGAATCTCCATCAGCCTTCCCCGCTCGTCGGGAATCACCTTCAGACTCTTAAACTTGACCCCATAGATAAGTTGTTTTGTGCTTGCTACCATCGGATACATTATACACTGTCAGTGCAAGGAGGTTAATCACAGATGCTCGCAGGCTGCTGTGATTAAGAGAATTACACGTACAGCGCCACGGCAAAATCCGCGATGATGTGAATGAGTATTGCAGGAACGACGCTTCTTGTTTTGATCGTGAGCCACCCAAGCACCAGCCCGAAGATGAACGAGAGAGCAATTCCTGTCGCACCTGAAGGTACTCCTTCGTAATGGATCATGCCGAAGAGCAGCGCCTGATAAAGGACTGAAAATCCGAGCGGGAACGCTCTTGAAAGCACACCGAGCATTAGGCTTCTGAACCATAGTTCTTCCATTGCCCCGTTCGCAAGTGAAAAAAGGAGCGGCGATGCGAGAACAAGCGGAAATCCATCCTGCCCCGTGATGTTGAGCTTGTGTCCAGCGAAGTGAAAGTAAGCAACGAGTACGATAATAGTCAGAAACGAGAAGACAGCGATGAGCCAGAAGGATTTTCGCAGATTGAAACCTGTGAGGTAGAGGTGTTTGTGATGATAGCCGGATGCCCGCAGGTAAAGGATCACGGCTGCGATTACCAGGTAGTTTGATGCATAGTACAGGAAGTTGGGATCACCGGGCAACATCGAGCCAAGAAGCAGGAAGAGAATTAGAGAAATGGCGGGACGGAGCATCAGAAGAGCGATGATGACCGCGATCAGACGCGCGACAGGATGATGCCTCGAAAAAACCGCGGCTAGATAAGCGATTAAGAGAAATAGCCCGGCCCAAACCTGCCAGCGCGTGAAGAGGGCGGGTGGTGAGGACGTCTCGAACAGGAGGAATACAAGCGGCTGGATGGCAACGATGAAAACGAATATGGCAGGTAGCTTCGCAGCAACAGCGCTTTTCCCTGTCAGCTTAGAGCTTTGTTTCGGTGATTCCGCAGCGTCGTTGTCGGGCGAGAGAAGGGCGCGTTCCGAATTGTGCTGTTCGTTATCGTTCTTCACGCAGATCCTTACGCCGTTTCCAGGTTGTCGCCCGCGGCAGTTTCCTCGGACGATGCTTCGTCCGCGTCATCACTATCTTCGCCCAGTGATGCATCGCCCGTTACAGCTTCATCCTGAATCTCCGTCTTGTCACCTTCTGGAGTATCGGCCTCGCATAAACCCGTCCAGATAAACGGATCGGGCAAGCTTTCAGTTGGGACCTCGACAGACCAGAAAGTAAAGGGCAAAGCGTTTTCCGGGCGCGCAAAATCGATCCTCTGCTCAACTACCGCATCTTCCGACATGAAATGGTGGTTTTCGACGAGCATGCCTTCACCCTCGCCGTATTCAAGAGGGATCATAACCGTAACGTTTACTTCCTTCACGATACCCGTTTCGGATGACACTTTGAAGCTAAGCCCGCCCAAGTCCGCTTCGGTTTCAGCAGTGTATTTGCCGACGGTTTCAACAGAGGATTCAAGATACTTCTTGCAGTATCGAAGCGGATCCTTGCCGCGAAGATCGTGATAGAGGATCTTGCCTTCGGGCGAAATTACCCATGTGTTCGGTATGTAATTAACACCGTATCGCGTAGTAGCGGGTTGCTCCCAACCGTCGCCCGTGTAAATAACGGGATAGTTGATTCCATATTCCTCGATCATCTCCTTTAGCGCGTCTTCCTCGCCTTCGTTGTCCAGGCTGGCACTGAGCACCTGGAACCTGTCGCCGCCTAACGTTTCTTGCAGTTCGACTACGTTCGGAAATTCATACACGCATGGCCCGCACCATGTAGCCCAAAAGTCAATGAAAACGAGTTTGCCTCTGAAATCGGATAGCGCAATTGATTCGCCGGTCAGAAAATCCGGGCCTTCAATTTCGTGAGCATCTTCTCCGAAGAATTCGAGATACGCAATCACACCTTCCGATGCGAACCTGTCGCCATAGATCAGAAGCTCCTTTACTCTTGAAACGAATACAGGATTTTCGTCAATCGGAATATCGTCCAGGTCGGTAATCGCACCATCGAACGGATATCTTGCATGCTGCTCGATGCAGGCGGCTGCTGCATTGACATAAGTTCCCCACGCATCGCTCTCCTTTCCGAGTCTCAGCTCGGCGAGAGCTTGGTTGAATTGTGCGTAGTATGCAGAAGGATCGGCAATCACTGCCTGCTTGCTGAAAAGATACGCGCGCTCGAAGTTGCCGTCCTCGTATTCCATCCATCCGAGCTGTCCTGTGTATCGGGAAGCAGACGGGTCTATCTTGATGAGCTGGTTGTATATCTCCTTCATTTCGTTTCTATCGTCGGTTGTGTTCAGAAGCCCGACATATGCATCTTCGTTTTCTCCATCAAGCGCAATTGCGCAGTTGAAGTACTCTTTTGCCGCCAGCCTGTCATTTTCGATTCTGAGCATCATCCTTCCGGCATCGATATGGCATTGAGGATCATCGGGCCAAGCTTCCGCAAGACTCACGTATATCCCTAGTGAGCGCTTGGGATCGTCTCGATAAATGAGCCTGGCAAGCGCGCGCTGAACTTGTTTGTCGTTTGCAAAGGAATCGCCAAGACCTTCGAGATACGCGATCGCAACTTCAGGCGTTTCGGTTCTCGCAATCGAGTTAGCAACGAGCGCGCGCATTGCGCCGTTTGAGGGATCGTTTGCCAGCGCCTTTTTTGCAAGTTCGCGCGCCTCTTCGTATTCCTTTTTCTTGAATGCATCTTTCGCCTCGTCGATCAACTCCTGCTGCATAGACTCACTACGGAGCTTTGGTGAGAACTTCATCGCCATATTCTGCCTGTAGGATTCAAAGTAGCTTTGCTGGTCAAGGCCGAGCATGGTCACATCCATGTAAGTTGCGAAGTAGATGAGGAATAGGCCAAATGCGACCAAAAGCACGATGCCAACGATGGATGTGATCACATTCCCGCGCTTCATAACAACCTCCAGAGATTCTCGAGATAAGGCGGGCTGATTCTATCAGAATAGTGGCAGATAGAAAAATGGTATTAAGGGAAACTCTTTGTTGGAGCAAGTGTGAGCAAATCCTTGCAAGTGCAACTACTGTTTCTGCTTGTTTTCATCTAAGGGCTTTCCAAGCTTCAGATCGGTCAGCCCGGGTATTTCGGGATGCTCGACCCAATATATGGATTCGGCGCGCTCGCGCCCTTTAACCTTGACCGTTGCAAGGTGGTGGCAGGGAATGTCGTTCTTAACAATCTCGAAAGCATCCTCGCTGATTATTACTGCCTTCTTATATTCCTTGGTGGTTGCTTCAAGCCTGCTCGCCAGATTGACTGCGTCGCCGATGATGCTGTAGTCCGTGCGCCGGACACTTCCGATGTTGCCCATAATCACGTGCCCGTGGTGGATTCCGATACCGATTTCGAACTCCGGCACACCGATCTCGCGCATCCGCGGATGCACTTTTTCCCGCAGGTTTTTTATCATCGCAAGAGCGCACATCACGCTGTCGAGAGCTGGATTTTCGGCAGGTACGGGTGCTCCGAAAACCGCCATAATTCCGTCGCCCATAAACTTGTCCACATATCCGCCGTGCGCGTCGATGATATGGCTTGTCGATTCAAAGAACTCGTTCAAGAATGCCAGCACATCCTCCGGCTTCATATTCTCGCTGATCGTCGAGAAGTTCCTTATATCGCTGAAGAGAACAGCAACAACTCGGTCTTCTCCGCCCAATAATGCGAGTTTCGGATTACTAATGATTTCGTTTACAACAGCCTCGCTTACATACCTTCCGAAGGTTCGGCGGATTTTGGCCTTTTCACGCTCTTCCGTAACAACCTTGTACGCGAGCGTAGAGCCGAAGCTCAATGCAATAGTGAACACGGTGTATGTGCAGTTCATCAAGAGCTGCCACCATACGAAGCCCATAAAGATGAAAGCGGTGATGATAGCGAGGGCGATTATGCCTGCGAAAGGCGCGAACTTACTCGGCATGTAGTACGCAAGGTGCCCGGCAATCAGCGAGAAGATAATCAGGCTTACGATTGTCGCCCATATTGGAATAAGGCGGATGTGTTTCCCTGAAAGGAAGGTCTGGAAAGCGCTGGCGTTCGTTTCAACTCCGAACATCTTATCCGTAAAAGGTGTAGAGAAATAATCGTTGTCGGCTTCGGAAAACGAGCCGACAAAAACGAACGTGCCTTCAAAATCCCCGGAATCAACGAACGTGCCTTCAGTATTCATCTCAAGACGCTTTGCTGTTTCACCTTCTTCCCATTCATCGTCGGCATTTTCCGCCGACTCGCCGGTTAACGGGTTTATGCCGGAAAGCACTTCGGGAAAAAGTTTCACATACTGGACGCTCTTGATGCGTTTTGACCTGCCGCCGAAGTAGTTGACGTACATGAAGCCGTTCTCGTCGATTCCATGCTCTGCAGGAATGAACGCTCGACCTTCGCTTTCAAGCAAGAGCCTGAACATTTGGGTTGCCTGTGAGTAGTAAACTGCATCCTGATATTCGATGATAGCCCGTTCCCTGTCGCGGTATGATCCTTTGCCTTTCTCGACGGATATGGTGGAAGTGTTTGCCAGTCCTAGGATCGGATCGGCTGCCATCAAGGTTCGGTTTGGCTCGAGGAATGTAAGCTGGCTGTATACTCCCGATTTGGACTCAGGCAGTGCAGAAGCAAGGATGACTTCGGTTCCCTTCGATCGGGCATAGAGAATCGCGTCTCGAAACGCTTCATCGTCTTCTTGCCCGTGCATGCTGTTCATATCGAAAAGCAGGTCGAAACAGACATACCGCGCGCCTGAATCCGTCAGACTGCGCAGGATTTTTCCCTGAAGCTCGCGCGGAAATGGATATGAAACGCCAAGTTCTTGGAGCGCGCTTATGGAGTTGTCGTCGATCTGCACGATGCGGATTCTCGGATCCGCGTCAAGCTCTCCACGTAGTTGGAAGCGTGCCTTAATTAGGGGTATTTCGATTGTATCGTTGTATTTGAAAAGACCCGCGATAAGTACTGCGCCGAGAAGTCCGACCAGAGACAGTGCGATTACAACAAGCCCCTGCTTCTTGAAGACGTTTGGAGTTGTCACGCCGGGCTTCATCATGCTGCCCCGATTACGCGGCGCCTAAAACTTCGATCAGGGAATCCTCACGTAGTACGGATATTTCTATTTCGCCTGGGCCTGTGAATGTCGTTTCGAGCAGATCGAGCGGAGAAACCGAGCCTTCCTGCCCTCTAACCCTGAACTCTAATTCGCAAAGAACGCCGCTTCCCTGAATGAAGCCCATGTCGCGGTTGATTCTGCCGCTTATCGTCACTTCGCCCGGGGCCGTGTCGCCGAAGAAAAGGACCGAGTTCGTCCAGAACAGCCCTGTGTGTCCAGCCTCGAATTCGAGAATGCTCGGATCGAATCTAAGGCGAATTGCTACATCCTGCAAGGCTGCTTCAGAATCAACGTATAACTCGACGCGGAGAAGATCGTCCGGGCGAACGGTTGTCGTTGCAGGCGCGACGCGGCAAAGAGCGGTTCCTCCTTCGGCAAGACGTAGGTCGAATGTCCCTCTTCTGCTTGCGATTAGCTGTGTGACGAGTTGTGCTGGAATCTTGTCACCGCCCAGGTCTACCATAGTGCTTTCGACTTCGCCTGTTACGTACCAGGTGAGTGTAACCTGATTCGTGTCGGCAAAAAGCTGAGCGAAATTGCCCTGGGCAGGATCGAGAAGTGATTCCACGGTAAGCGTGACTTGATCACTCGTTGCCGGTTGGGAGTACTCGACTCCTCCTGATTCGATCCATATGCGGTAATTATTCACAAGGTCGCTTTCAAGCGGCTCAAATGCGAATTCGATAGCGTATTCGGCTGGCCAGCTGAATACTTCGCCGTCCTGGGGTGCAAGCAGGCTGATGAAGCCGTCCATATCGTTATTCAGGTTAGGATCAATCCCGAGCGTGATTTCGAGTGCGTCGGAAAGCCCGTCGCCGTCACTGTCGATCTGCCCGCCTCGAATTCCGAGACTCGGGTCGCCTTCGGGGAGCAGTCCGGTGAGTCTGTCAACCGTATCATCCGGGTTACTTAAGAACTGGGAGATGTAGTACTCGATCTCATCGAGCATATCTTCGATATGTTCGATTATTTTGATGACTTCCGCGAGAGACAGAAGTGACGGCACTGCGGATTCCCCGCGAAGATCAATTTTCACGCCCCGCCCGCGAACGTAATCGGGAGCCATCATTTCGAGTATCGATTCCGAAAGCATGTTGAGAGCATCGCGATAGCCTGGAATGTTGCGGTAGATGAGCGTCATTCCTGCGACGTAGTCATCCTCATAGTAGTCCAGGAATTCGCCGTGTGAGCGGCTTACATCGTTCTCGAGGCGCTGAAGCTCGATCAGCCACGCTTCAAGCTCAAGTTCGAGATTTTCGGCTTCTATTTCATCAGGAATGCCGAAGCCGCTTTCGACATCGGCAAGTGTCAGACTCGTCGGTTCGGGATCGGTCGGTGTTCCGCCCGGCGGCACCGTGGATTCAAATCCTGCAGGCACAATTTGGGTGATGCCCCCGGCAGTGAGCTCGGCATCATCCTCGAATGCAACAAGAAGAAGCTCGCCATCGAGGCTTATGAATTCAGCCCAGATCGTTCCCCTCACTACTGCCAGTGCACCCGGTGACTCGACTTCAAACGTCGAACCTGGGCTTAGAGCTTGTTTGAGGTTGAAGAGAAAATCACCGGTCAGTGCCTTGACCTTTCCTCCGCCGTCGGGGGAAAGAGCTTTAATGTCCAGAAGCGAGTTTTCCTTGATAAGGATGATCGTTTCGCCCGGGAAGAGGAGCTGAACCTTGCCGCCTTTCAGCGTGCGGATCATGTCGCCGGAATTCAGAACCAGATCGGGTTCTGAGCGTTCCCATTGCTTCTTTCCGGTGAGTTTAACTTCGACTTTGCCAGCCTGCCTGACTACGGTTGCAGTCAAATCGTCATCGGCAATCGCTTGCCCGATGCATGTGGTGGCCAGAGCCGTAATCAGAAGTAGGACTAATGCAAATTTCGATGCAAGGAGTTTCATGGTGTTCATCTCCTAGAAGTTGAAGCCCAGACGGGCGTACATAAGCCAGTCGGTCACGTCAAGCTGGTTGTCGTAATCCCTGTCGAGATAATCCGTACCTACCGAGAATCTCGAGTGTGGACTGACATACCAGGTAAGTTCAAGCGAAACGCGGTTGCTCGAATAAGCGTTCGTGGATGCTGCGTCGTCCTGAGACAGTTCGCTTATCGAGCCGAGGAGCCGCAGCCGGAATTGCTTCCAATACTTGCTGTAGCTTGCCTGGAATTCGCCGAGCGTGTAATTCCGGAAGTCGTTCTCGCTGTAATCCTGGCTGGTTACCGAATACTCGGCGCCTACGCTTCCGGATCCTGGGAACGCATATGTGAATCCCGCGCGCATCCTGGTTCTATCGAAGCTTATTCCATTATCGAAGTAATCGTAAGCGTCGAAAGTTCCCTGAGCGAATAGTCTCAGGCGGGCTGATGCCTGGTAGTTCGTAAGTAGGGAAACCTGGCTCTGCTCGAGTTCGTAGGAATCTTCAAGAGCATAGTCCTTGTTTCTGTAAATTCCGCGCAGGTTGAAGCTGAGGTTGCTCCTCGGAGCGAGATAAACGCGTCCTTCCCACTTCGTTTCGTCGAAGTCGTCTATTCCGGTCTCCGTCGCGCCCTGTGCGACGAGTTCGTTATGGTCGTTTGCGATGCTCTTGAAACGCAGGTCGCAGGTGAATTTCGACGAGTGATCCCATCGCGCGCCAAGCCCAAGGGTGTTTTCGGTGTAGGAAAGCGTCGGGCTGTCGTCGTAGTCCTTATCCGTGCCGTAATAATCAGCAGAAAGAACGACTCCGTTTGGCATGGATGCTTCCCATCCGACACGGTATCTGTTCGTATTCTGCGAGATGAGAGAGCCAATACCGTAATCGTATTCGTAGTGGTCATATTCAAGCTCTGCCGAATGCCGCAGGTTGATTTCATGGTGTATGAAAGCAGATAGCCTGTTGTAATCGTAGCTTCTTGCAGGATTCTGGTTATAGTCGCGATCTTCGACCTTTCCGCGCAACCTCAGATAGCTTCCGAGATTGCCGTAACCCTTGTTGAAATCGAGTTCGAGAAGCCATTCGTCCCTGCTGTTCGTAGGAACATCAACACCGTCCACGCTTTTGTATTGCTCCCTGAGCGTCAGGTCTCCATCATTAAACTCGAACCTTTGACGCGCGGCAGTAGTCTGCGATCGGGTATTTGTAAGCCTGTGGTCGTGCTCACCGCGTTCCAGAAATTCAAGCGTAAGCCCATCCGCCCTTTTCCACGTGAAAGTCACGCCGTAATCGCCGAGGCTCTGTTTCTCGTCGTACGCTTCCCCAAGAGCCGCCATCACGTCGCCGGATATTCCGAATCTCCACTGAGGCACTTCCGCTCCGAGCGATTCCGCGCGCGCCAGAAGATCGACAGCGATGGAATAATGGCCGTCGTAGATAATCATCAGGCGCTCGACAGCGTCGTTCACTTCGGATATTCGCCCCTGTTCCCGCGGCGTATATTCATCGAAATGATCGTGCCAATCGCTGAGTTGCGGCTCTATTTCGTCGATGTATTTCCTGATTCTGTCGAGCAGCACGACAAATCCGCTGAGATCGGCCAGGTAATCCCCGAAGGATTCGGCAGGAGATCCGGCTTTCAGGTGAAATTCCACCTTCTCGGCAGCTTCGGAGCCTGCAGGAAGTGTGTTTCGCAGCTCTACTGCGAAGTCATTCAGAATATCGGTATACTCCGTCCATTCATCCTGAACCTGCGCAGAAAGCGGCAGCGCACAGACAAAAAGCAAAACTAATCCAATTGTAAGTACTCGCACCATCCACCTCTCAGATGTCCGCTCACGCGGCAAGATTGCGATGCAGGGCTGAATGTTGAATTCTATCTCTTATACGATGTAAATGCAATTGTCTATCCTATCCTTTTAACTGGAAACAAACATACGCCCTGAAGTATAATGCAAATTCAAGTGATTTCTATGAGCAACATCGTGTATCTCGTTGGCATTATGCTTCTGTCGGGCCTGTGGGCATACGGCATCACGCCGTTTATTGTGCGTCTTGCAGAGCGGTACAAGCAGTATGATCTGCAGAACGAGCGCAAGGTGCATACACGCCGAGTAAGCAGGTTGGGGGGCATCGCGGTCTATTCGGGCTTTGCTGTGGGATTCTCTGTTTTGACGTACTTGATGTTATCTGGCCGGATCGAAAGCTCTTTCCAGCCTGTAACGATGTTTGCGATTTTCCTCGGTGGGACGCTTTATTTCCTGCTGGGGCTTCTGGACGATTTCCTGGAGCTTAGCGCGAACTTCAAGTTCGTAATAATGGTGATGATCGCGCTCCTGGTGGTTTTAACAGGCGTGAGGGTGTCGAGCCTTTTCGGTGTGTATCTTCTACCGGTCTGGGTAGGCGTGATCCTTACGGTAGTATGGATCGTTGGAATTGTAAACACGATCAATTTCGTAGACGGGCTAGACGGATTGGCCACGGGAGTCGGGCTTCTCGCGTCCATAGCGTTTTTCATAATCGCAATTGTGCGCGGCGAATGGTTCACGGCTTTTTTCTTGGTTTGCATAATCGGTGCACTGGCGGGTTTTCTTCCATTTAATTTCTTTCCGGCGAGGATATTCCTGGGTGATTCAGGCTCGCTCACGATCGGGTACTTTCTTGCCGTTGTGGGCGTTATCGGTCTCTACAAGCAGGTAACTATTATAGCTCTTGCCGTTCCTCTCATGATCCTCGCGCTTCCCATAGCGGACACGGCATTTGCGATTGTACGAAGGATTGCAAGGAGGGTGCCAGTCACACGGCCAGATCGCCGGCATATTCATCACCGGATACTTGCCCTCTTTGGAAGAAGTTCTAACGATACTGCGAAAATGATGGATGGCCCAGCCCATAGAAATGCAGTAATTGCCTGTTATGTGATAGCGTTTGTTTTTGCGTCGGTCGCAGTTTATATAGGAATTCAGTGATACACCGACACTTGTGAAATCCTGGGCTCAAGCTATATTCAGGGATTCAAACGAATGACAGCAGGGATAAAGGTAATCACGGTTTTCGGGACGCGCCCCGAAGCGATCAAGATGGCCCCGGTTGTGGTCGAGTTAACGCGGAATTCGTCCGTCATCACGCACCGCCTTGCGGTTACTGCGCAGCATCGCGAACTTCTCGACAGCGTTCTCGATCTGTTCAATCTGGAGCCTGATCTTGATCTGGACATTATGCAGCGCGGGCAGTCGCTTCAGCACATTACATCCGCAACACTTGACGGACTTACAACGTACCTCGAAGCAGAGAGGCCCGATCTCGTACTTGTTCATGGCGATACGACGACGACTTTCGCAACGGCTCTCGCCGCTTTTTACCTCAGGATTCCTGTTGCGCACGTCGAGGCGGGACTGAGGACGGGTAACCGCTTCGTTCCGTTTCCCGAAGAGATGAACCGAAGGCTCACAGACGAGCTTGTGACATTTTTTCTTGCGCCGACTGTGCGCGCCAAGAGGAGACTTCTCGAAAGGGAGATTGAGGAAGAGAGCATTTTCGTCACCGGAAACACCGTCGTCGACGCACTTCAAGATATTGCAGCGCGCGAGCACAGCTTCTCTGATAAAAGAATTGCGTCGTTCCTGGAAAGCGGAAGCAGTGATTCATTCAGGATTCTTTTTACGATGCACCGTCGAGAAAGCTGGGGAGTGCCGATGCGGGCGATTTTCGAGAGTCTGGCGTCTTATCTCGAAGCGAATCCCGGCATTAAAGTTATTTATCCTGTCCATCCAAATCCCGTGGTGAGCGAGCCGGCCAACAAAATCCTTGGCGGGATAGAAGCGGTAACTCTCGTTGACGCCCTCGATTACCTGAACTTCGTGCACCTTATGAAAGGCTGCGACCTTATCGTGAGCGACTCTGGAGGAATCCAGGAGGAGGCGCCGAGCCTTGGTAAGTACACTCTGATTCTGCGTGAAGCAACCGAGCGGCCCGAGGTTGTAGACTCTGGATTTGCAGAGCTGTGCGGGAACGATCCCGCAAGGCTGATTCCAGCGCTCGACAGGGCTGTTTCACTCGCTAGAAAAGGCGAGATACTACCTGCCAATTTAAGGAATCCTATTGGTGACGGGCAGTCCGCAAAGCGGACGGTGAGCTTTCTTTTGTACAAATTCGGGTTGGCGGATTCTACCGAAGCCGAGTTTGAATAATGAAATACAGCATTCGAGGTGAAGCCTCTTGTATAATGCCCTTGTGGACGGAAGCAATCTCAGACTTGGTATTTTAGGCTGCGGAGCAATCGGCAGCGAAGTCGCGCGCGCGGTGGATCGCGGCGTGATCGATTACGAGCTTGCCGCGCTTTGTGATATAAAGGCAGAAGCTGCTGAAACGCTCGCAAACGGGCTTGCGCATCAGAATCCGCGGATTCTCGATTTGCCCCAGCTTATAGCGGCCAGCGATGTGATCCTTGAAAGTGCGCAACAGAGCATTGTGCCCGATGTCGTTCTTCCAGCGGTGATGCAGGGAAAAACCGCCGTTGTGATGAGCGTTGGCGGCATCGCGCTGCTCGATGATGCAGCAATGGCAAACATTCTTGGATCGAGCGGGAAGGTGCACATTCCAAGCGGCGCTGTGGGAGGTATCGACGCGCTCCTCGCAGCGAAGGAATCGGGTATTACGAGTGTGATTCTGACGACGCGAAAGCCGCCCGTCGCGCTCGGGCGCGATGATGATACCGAGACTGTCATTTTTGAGGGAAGCGCGGAGGATGCGGTCGCCGCGTTTCCGAAGAACATAAACGTCGCGATGACGATCAGGCTTGCGATAGGAGCGGATGTTCCGTTTACCGTGCGCATCGTTTCGGATCCCGACGCGAAGTCGAACACGCATCGGATCGAGGCATCCGCGGGAACGGGCAGGATGGTGATGAAGTTCGAGAACGAGTCTCATCCGATTGTCAAGCGCACGAGCTATCTTGCTCCGATGTCTGCAATCGCGCTTCTCCGCAAGCTTGGAAGCAAGCTCACCATCGGAGCCTAGGGCAACCGGTTTCACCGTACCTGTTTTGGGAGAGGATAGTGCTTTCAGATAGGGAACTTATAAAGCTCGCGATTGACGAGGATCTCGGTACAGGCGATATTACTACCGATGCCATTCTGGGCAGATCATCGGGCACCGTTAATGCTGTTGTTGCTGCGAGGGAGCAAGGAGTGCTGTCGGGCTCTGAGCTGATAGAGCTTGTATTTCAAGGGCTCGGCAGCAGTGTAAAAATTGAGCGGCTTATCGAGGACGGTTCGGAATTCGAGAAAGGTACAGTGCTTGCAGAGCTTGGCGGTGATACAGCTACCATCCTCAAGGGTGAGAGGCTGGTGCTGAATTTTCTCTCGCATCTCTCAGGCGTAGCAACGCATACGGCCAGGCTGGCAAGGATTATCAGTGATTACAACGCTAAGCTTCTGGATACCCGGAAGACAACTCCGCTTCTGCGGAAATGGGAGAAGCGTGCTGTGGTTCACGGCGGGGGCGTAAGTCACCGCATGGGGCTCTACGACCATGTTCTGATCAAGGACAATCACATCGCGGCGGCAGGTTCGATAGAGGCTGCGATCGCGCGCGCGCGCGCGAACTGCTCGCCGGTACACAAGATCGAGATAGAGATCGACAGCCTCGATCATCTCGAAACGGTGGTTGAGCTTGAAGTTGACTGGGTGATGCTGGATAACATGAGCGCTGATGATGTTCGGAAGGCGGCTGCATACTGCAACGGGAAAGTCATCCTCGAAGCGAGCGGCGGGATTACTGCCGAAACGATCGTTGAATATGCAAAGACCGGCGTGGATTACATATCCTGCGGCGATTTGATCAAGGGCGCCCGTCCAATCGACATCGGTATCGACTTTTGATTTCATTACTACTCTTCGTTGCGACTTGCGGTCAAACGGGATCGGAGCTTGGAGTTCATTTATTATCGAGCGTTCGAGGTACAAAATGCTTGTAGTTACGGACATTGGAAATACTCACACCGTTTTCGGGATTTATCAGGGTGAAGAGCTTCTCGGACACTGGCGCGTGGTCAGTGCCACCCATCGTACATCCGACGAATACGCCGCATACGTTTCGAGCCTTCTCGCAAGCCGGCACTTCTCCGCGGATGAAATCGAGGGCGGGATTCTTGGCAGCGTAGTTCCTCAGCTCACGAGCGTGTGGAGCAAGGTGTGGATGCAGGTCGCAGGAATCGAGCTTTTGTGCGTCGAACCGGGAATGAAAACCGGGCTTGATATCCACTACGAAGATCCCCGCGAGGTCGGCGCAGACCGTATTGCCAACTCGGTAGCAGCCATCGCGAAGTATGGCGCTCCTATTATTATCGTAGATTTCGGTACTGCAACAACCTTTGATGTCTGCCAGAAGCCGAATATCTATCTGGGCGGAATGATCGCGCCTGGGGTACAGCTCGCGCTCGAAGCGCTTACAGGGCGCGCCGCGCGTCTGCCGAGAGTCGAGCTTGCTCCGCCCGAATCGGTGGTGGGAAGAAACACCGTCCAGGCCATTCTTTCAGGTACGTTTTTTGGCAACGTATCGCTTGTGGACGGCCTGATCCGCAGGACTTGGGATGAACTCCAATGCGAGACCGTTGTCGTTGCAACAGGAGGTCTCGGCGAAATAATGTTCAGCCACAGCGATTTGATAGGTCATTACGAGCCGGATCTCACGCTGGACGGTCTCAGCATGATTTACAGAATGAACATGTAAAGCGTCTAGCGTTCCTTTTCGTTCAAATCCAGGATTTCTGCGTTGATTTCGGACTGAAGTTCTTCCGCAACTTCGGGGCTGAGGATCTCATCGATTGTCGCGCGTGAAAGCGCCGCCCGTTGTGCGTGCATTATCGTCAGGTTAATACGCGCCCTCTGTTTGGCGGTGAGTTCCGGATTTTCCCCGATCAGATTGTCTATTTCCAAGCTTAGCACTTCTACTTTATTCCGCCACCGTTCGATTTTCTCCTCGAATATCGACAGGGGCATATGCTGTTTCTCGAATAGATATTCGAGCTGCGTTATTGCGCTTTGGGCGGAGATAAACTCGCCGAGCAAATGATCGTAACGGATCTGTTCCTCACTCTTCGTGAATGCGAGGCCAAAACGCCTGAGCAGCGGTTTGATGGTCATTCCCTGGAGTACAAGCGAAATGAAAACCACGCCGAATGTAATGACCAGTATCGTGTCCCGTTCAGGCAGATCGGATGGAAGGCCGAGAACGAGCGCCATCGGCAGGCTTCCACGCAGTCCGCCCCAGAACAGAACAACCTGCTCGCGCGAAGCGATTCGCTCGCGTAATGCGTTTGCAATCGCTGCAATTGGAAACACTGCGAGCGCCCTTGCGAAGAGTACAATAACGAACGCCGCAACTACGATGAAAAGGTTGAGTTGAAGCCTGTCGGGGTTGCCGAGAATATCCACGACCTCTCGCCCCACCAGGATAAAAATGACGCTGTTCACAGCAAATGCGATGTATTCCCAAAATGAATGTACTGCGACCTGGGTCGTGGATGACATTCCCTTTTTCACACCGTAATTTCCGATGACAAGCCCGCTGACGACAACCGTAATTACGCCGCTGACGTGCCAGAATTCGGCAAGCGCGAATCCGCCGAAGACGAGTATTGTCGTGATTGTTATTTCGATCAGATGGTCGTCCACGAGTTCGAAAATCTTGCTGAAGATTATGCCGAGTGCGAAGCCCAGGATAATGCCGCCTACCGCGACCTTTACGAATTCGACGATTGCGAACTGAAGCGAGAACGCGACGTGGCCGATCACGATCGCGCGGACGATGTTGTAGATGACAACCGCCGTTCCGTCGTTGAAAAGCGATTCGCCGTCAACGAGGATGGAGAGGTTTCTCGATACTCCGAGTTGCTTGAAAATCGCAAGTACGCTTATCGGGTCGGTTGCGCTGATCACCGCGCCGAAGAGGAGAGCTGTCGCAAAATCGAGGTGCGTGATCAACGTGATGAGCCAAGCCACGACGAATGTTGAAAGAATGACCCCGAAGACTGCCAGCATCGAGATGATTTTTGCGCGCTTTCTGAGCGTGTGGAATTGAATGTGGAGCGTGGCTTCGAAAAGGAGCGGCGGGAGAAACAGCACGAAAACGAGTTCTTCCCTGAGGTGCAGCTCGTCGGGCACGAGATTGAGGAAACCGAGGATCAGACCGACGAATACAAGTGCGATCGAATATGGAATGCGGATGCGCTTTGTCATTGCAGCAGTGAAGCTTGCCGCCGCTAAGAGCATTATTGCCGTAAAAACGAAATGCGTGATATTGCCGTGCAAGAAATCCTCCAGAATCGTCTGCCATTGACCTGACCTGGAAAATATATCACAAATGAATAATAGTACGGCACCGTCGTCTTGATAGGGTGGGATGATAACCCTCTGGTAGAATCTGTTTCACCGAATTCCGGAGGACTTGATTATGGGGTTTGGCGCACTAGTGAAGAAATACGCGGGATTATCACATCCCGCGGCCGCGGCTCTGCCGATAATGATGCTCGCATTTGCACTGCTGCCGCTGATTGCCGGCTGCGAAGGGCTTGGTTCGTTCGGCGCGCCGTCTGAACGCACCGAGTCGAGAGATCCTGCGGAGGAAGAAGCAGAGAATGAACCGCCGAAGACTGCTACCGAGGGCAGTACTTACATAGGTCCAAATGGCGGAATCGTAGATTTCGGAGGTTGCAGGCTTTCTGTTCCGCACGGCCTGCTTCGAGATAAGGAGTATTTCACTATTCGTTTTCCTGAGGAACAGGACGAGGACGTTATAACCGGCACGAATTACGTGATAATTCCTCACGGAAAAACTTTCGACCGTCCGGCACTTCTTGAGATCGAATATGATCCCTCAAATCTGATTGAGGGTGTCAATGCGGAAGATCTCGTTGCTGCAGTATTTGTGGACGGCGTGTGGCAGGAGCTTGGGAAAAGCCGCGTCGATACAGACCGGCACATCGTGGCATCACCTGTCACGTTCATCGGAAGCTTCGGTCTTATTGAAAGAAGCGAAAGCCGGATCAAGCTTAACACTCCGCCGGAAGCAGTCATCGAAACCGCCGATCTTCCCCTAGACAACGGCAGACTGAAGATTTTGTACGATGCAAGTGGCTCGGCGGATAGTGACGGCAAGATCGTGCGCTACGACTGGGATTTTGACTGCGACGGCGTCTTCGACTACACGGGTAGAGGGAAAGATGCAGATGCATCGTACATCTTTCCGCAGGTCGGCAAGTATACGACGGTTCTCAAGGTTACGGACGACAACAGAAATCCTGCGAGCACGATTTCGACAGTAGTTGTTGAAGTGGACGAGCTTTTCCCGCCCGATCCGCCTGGGAAACTCGATATCAACATCACGACTTTCCCTCCGACCGGTAAGGTGCCAATTACGATCGACTTTGCTGCGAGCGCCGTAGGCGGTCTTGGGCCTTACATTATCCTCTGGGACTTCGGCGGGAGCGTTACATCCGATATCTTCAACCCATCCATGACGTTCAAAAAGGCTGGCAAGGAGAAGATTCTCGTTTACCTGAGTGATCAATCCGGGCAGGAGATTGCGCGTGAGATAACACTCAACCTCAAGGGCAGCGAAGCTCCGTCCGGAGACACCGGGCAGTTTGCGATATCACTTGTTGAAAGCAAAAGCGAGGGCAGGGCGCCTCTCACTGTGGATTTCACTCTGAAGTTCAAGAATGCCAAAGAGCCCGTCAGATGGAAGGCGCTTTTCGGGGATGAGCGGGAAGATGCGCTGCCGGTGATGGGAGAGGGAAAGACCATTACACATACGTTCAACCGCGCGGGGATGTATCTCGTTGACATAATTGCGACGGATGCAAACCAGAACGTCGATTCCGCATTCACGCTCATAAAAGTTGCGCCTACGGATACGAGGGATGTTCCTGTCGAAGGCGAGGAAAGCGCTGCGGGATTCTACGAAGCGCGCAGGGGACGTATCAAGGCAGTTGCGATGGTGAGCGAAGACGACCCGATGACGCTGAGCTTCGAACTGGCGGGCTTTTCCGGTGACGATCATGATTTCATCAGCTGGAATTTCGGCGACGGCTACCATTCGAATGAGACTGCCCCGACTCACACCTATACGCGCGAGGGTGTTTACGAAGCGGCTGTCGAATATCACGAGTACGGCGCGAAGAAGATTCGGAGAATCTGGATTCCTGCTTCGAAATCACCTGCTGTAGCTGTCCAGATGCCTTCGGATGTCAAAGGGCTCGCACCGTTCGAAGTTTCGCCAGCAGCAGTTGTTACAGGCATTAAGGGCGACGTGCATTACGCGTGGGACTTTGGAGATGGCGAGACATCGGCTGATACCGAACCGTGTCATGTTTATACGGAACCCGGGAATTTCAGTCTGAAACTCGAAGTGTCGGATGCTGAAGGTGAAATGAGTGCATCCAGCGATATCGTAACGATAACGGTTTTGCCCAAGGCTGTCCGCTTCGATAAGCCGGTTGCATATCTTAACGACGTGAAGGCTGAAGGCGGTCAGGTTGCGCGGGTTCTTCGGCTTGGCGGGCTCGACGGGGTGCAGTCTTATGAGATACCTGCGGAACCTGTAGCGGATCGCGCGTTTGCGCCCGTGCTTAGTTCGGGATGCGGATTTGTGGGGTATGCCACATCGGACGGCATCGAAGTGCGGGAGACCGGATCGGGACGCGTTTCCTACGAATACACGCCGGTTGAAGGCGTTGTGACAGGAGTTTTCATTTCACGCTTCGGCGACCGCGTTTTCATAAACCTTGAGAAGGAGTCGGGCAGGGGCGTTGCATATTGCCATTCCGTAGAAAGCGGGATGGTGAGCGTCACACCGGATGGTGTAAGTGCGCGGATTGCTGGAATCACCCAGGATGGATACCAGTTCCTTCTGCTGAGCGAAGAGAATGATTCACAATGTTCGATGAGCCTCGTTACATGGAACGATGAAGCAGGAGTGTGGGACGAGCCCGTGAAAATCGCGGATGCGGTTGGCGAAGGTGCGATAAGTTCGGATGGTAGCATGATTCTCGCTTTGATGAACGACAGATCCATATTCGAGTTCAGCTCATGGAAGGAGGAGCCTGCGGAGATCTGCGGAACTCCTCGCGGGAAGCGCGCCCTTGCAGTTTCCGACGACGGAGATACCGCCGCATGGCTCGAGGATTCGGGCTCGGATGCATGGGACATCATGATCGCGCGCCGAAACGACGATGACCGCTTCGTTTTTGAAAATCTAACGAGTCTTGTTTCGATAAAGGCTGAATCGCTTTCGATCGTACCGGACGGCTCCGCGCTAGTCGTTTACGCTATACACGATGTACCCGCAGAACCAAATGGCGAAGGTGATTCCCCGAAGAAGGAATCCGGATTGTTCGCTATCAACCTTCTGGCTGAAGAGCCGGAAGTTTCATTCCTCTGCGAAGCTCTTCCGGAGTTTGCAGCAGGCGTAAGCCTCAGACATGGCGCAGGCGGGTAACAGATTAGGTTGCAGTAAGGAATCTGTGCAGCGCGCAAACGAGCCGCAGCTTTAGAGGATTATCTGTCAGGAACAGCTTCAATGCCGACGGAAGCATCACCCAGGCTAAGAATCGGAATCGACGTGGGCGGCACCTTCACTCATGGTGTGGTGTTGAACCTGGAGCGCGATGTTGTTGCATCGGCGCGCTTTCCAACCACACACCGCGCGAAGTTCGGGGTTGCGGAAGGCATAGTCGATGTCCTGAAAGAGCTTCTAGCCAAGGTTGATCCCGCATCGATAGAGCTTGTCGCACATTCCACGACACAGGCGACGAACGCGATTCTCGAAGGAGATGTAGCTCCTGTAAGCCTCGTTTTAATCCTAAAGGAAACACAAGCGGCTCTGGCAAGAGCCTTGTTCAGGGAAACGAGTATCGAGCTGAGCGAGTCGAGTCGAATCGAGCTTTCGCTGCATATGATAGGTCACGACGAACTGCCGCCTGATCAGGTATGGATGAACGAATTCAGGCGGGAAATCAAAGAAACGCCCGTCATTGCGCTGGTGGAATCGCTGGGTACGGACGATCCGACTGGCGAACTTGAATCGCTTCTCGCAGGTAAGCTTGGCGATGAAGGGCTTCTTGACACGAGAAGTGTCGTCAGGGCGAGTGAGCTTTCTGCGCGTTTAGGGCTTAAGCTTCGCGCAAAAACCGCTGTGATAAACGCCGCGATGATACCGAAAATTGTCTCGACCGCGCGCTTTACGCGCGATGCCGTCGAACGCGTTCTCCCCGGAAGGAAGCTCGTTGTGATGAAGAGCGACGGCGGCGTGATGGATGCGGGAATTATGGAGGATCGTCCGCTTAACTGCGTGCTTTCAGGACCTGCCGCGGGTGCGAGTGCTGCGATCCATATTTCGAAAATCAGCGACGGGATCTTCCTTGAAGTGGGAGGGACTTCCACCGACATAAGCCTAGTTCTCGCGGGCCGCGTTCGCAAGCGCGCGGCGACACTCGGCGGACATGTCCTCCATACGCGCTCACTCGACCTCAGAACCGTCGGAGTGGGCGGCGGATCGCTTCTGTGGAAAGACGCGCGCGGTAGCATTCGCTGCGGGCCGCGCAGCGCGCACATACTGGGGCTTTCATACCTGTCGTACCCGCCCAAGCATCTAGATATGAGCAACATCGAACTCGTTTCCGCTGATTGCCACTCCCCGCACATCTGCTTTGAAGCCGGTGGTGTCGTCTTCGGCGTCACACTTACGGATGCGGCAAATTATCTTGGCATAATCCCGGAATCGGATGACGCATTCAGCGATCACCCGCTTGTTCATAGCGGATTTGAGTCCGCTGCAGGCATTCTGGGGAAGAACCCGGAAGTAATCGCCAGGCGGATGATTGGTGAGTGCAGAGAGAGAATAATTGCTGTTATCAAGGGACTTGTTGCAGATTACGCAGCAAGACTTGCTGATCTGAGAATCGTAGGCGGCGGCGGTGGTGTGCACAGTATCGCGGGTGAAGTCGCGCGCGCGATCGGCCTTCCATTCGAGGTTTCGCCGCATCCCGCGGTAATTTCCGCGGTGGGCGCGGCAGCTGCAGTTTCCACTTTTTCACACGAGGTGTTCTGCCCGAATCCGGGCGAGAGCGATCTCAAGAAGCTCAAGAGCATAGCGGTCATCGAGCTTGAAAAGGCGGGCGTTCCCTCGGATCAGATCAAGACGACGTTCGAATTCGATTCCAGGCAAAAGCTTCTCCGCATCGAGGCAGAGGGTGCGCTCGGTTTTGAGAGGATGTACGGCTACCTCGACGACGACAGCATGCATCTTCGTGCAGCGGAGCTTGCGGGTGTGGATCCGGGATCGACGGTGCTCGTACTCAGGCTTGATTTCACGGCGGCTTATGTTGCTGCAAGGATAGGCGCAGGTTTTTTCCGAAGGAAGACTGATGTTCTTGTATGTCTCGACAGGTTCGGACGCTCGCTGATTACGCTTTCAGACGCGATATATGTGCCGTCAAATGAAATGGAGATCGAGGACAGATTTGCCGAGCTTCTTTCCGCCAATACGAGGTACACGGACGGCGGCGAGACCGCGCCTGAAGTGTACATTATGACTCAAACGGGGCTTGTCGATCTTTCAAGCTTCATCTCACCGGAGCAGATTTTGGGCGCATTAAGGGCGCACAAGGATGAAATATCCGGTGATTGCCTTCTGATTGTCCGAAAGCGGGGCTAGACCTTGATTTCCGTTGGGCAATTCCTGATTTTGCGCGTATGAGACAAGAAGCACATATTCCCGGATCAGGTTATTACACGGATTCCTCTGTGCAAAGCGAAGGCGCGAACTGATTTTATCCTTATTGATAATGAATACATGCGATTGCGCGGCCGGGATACTTCGTCGGGTATTTCTTATGTTATTATTTCTCCTTGCCTTTTTTGGGCGAATACTGTGCGAGGGAAGCAGGATGGCGCAAATACCCATTGAAAAGATTCGTAACATAGCGTTAACCGGTCATGGAGGATGCGGGAAGACAATACTTGCGGAAGCGTTGCTTTATGCCGCAGGTGCAACGACTCGGATGGGTAAGATCGAGGATGGAAATACCGTCAGCGATTACCATAGTGAAGAAATCAAGCGCGGATTCTCGATTTTCACAAGTTTGATTCCGTTTTCGACGGAGGAGCATCAGATAACAGTTCTCGATACGCCCGGTTACCAGGATTTTGTTGGCGAGATGCTGGCGGGACTTAGTGTGGTTGATTCCACGATCATCGTCGTCAACGGTCAGGCAGGAGTCGAGACTCAGACCGAGAAAGCCTGGGCGGTATGCGAGGATTTCAAGCTTCCGAAGTTGATTTTTATTTCCCAGCTCGAAAAGGAAGGAGCGGATTACTTCCGAGTGCTGGATGAGCTTCGAAAACGATTCAAATCATCCATCGCACCGTTTGTGATTCCTATCGGTGAACAGCAAAATTTCTCCGGGGTCGTTGACATCCTTACAGGGAAAGCCTTCTACGTGGAAGGCAAGAACGCCCGCGAGGACAAAGTTCCTGCTGATATGGCTGACCGCGTCGAGGAAATGCGGATGAACCTCATCGAGGCCATTGTTGAGAACGACGATGAGTTGATGGAGATGTTCCTTGCAGACGAGGAGATTCCTGAGGAACGTCTCATCGCGACGATGCGCTCTGCAACATTGAGTGGAGCGCTTGTTCCATGCTTTGCAGGCGCAGCCGAGAAACTGATAGGCGTTCACCCGCTGCTGGCAGGTATCAGAGAACTTCTTCCATCCCCGATCCACAAAGAAAAAATTGTGGGTACGAAGCCCGGTGGTGCCGGTGAGGAAGTGCGAAGATCGGATTCCGGCGAACCTTTCAGTGCAAGGGTGTTCAAGATCGAAGAGTCGGCAATGGGAAATCTGACGTTTTTCAGGGTTTACTCAGGATGTCTGAAGCCCGGAGACCAATTTAGTAATCCTCAATCCAGAAGTATGGAGAAAGTTTCTACATTGCTTCGCATGATCGGCAAGAATCGCGAGGATGTAAACGATGCTTTCGCGGGTGACATTCTCGCCACAGTCAAGCTCAAGGAAACGCGCCGTGGGGATACGATATGCGATAAAGATCATCCGATCGTTCTCCCTGGAGTCGAATATCCGCATCCGCTTGCCTTTGAGGCGATCGAGGTTGAGAGCAAGAGTGACCTTGAAAAAGTGTCTGCTGGTTTGAACAATTACTCGCAGGTAGATCCCACGTTATTTTTCGAACAGGATCCCGAGACTCGCGAGCTTGTCCTTAAGGGCATGGGCGAACTTCAACTCGATGTATACAGGTCTCTCGTCTGTGAAAAATATAAGGTGTCATTCGGTTTCAGGGAGCCGAAAATTCCCTACCGTGAAACAATCCGCGCGGTAGCAAGCGCACAAGGCAAGCACAAGAAACAGACGGGCGGACGAGGGCAGTATGGTGATGTCTGGCTTGAGCTTACACCCAAGGAACGCGGTGAAGGCTTCGAGTTCAATAATGCGATTGTTGGAGGAGTTGTACCGGGTAAGTTCATTCCAGCTGTCGAAAAGGGCGTTGTCGAAACGATGATGACCGGACCACTTGCCGGATGCCAAGTAGTGGATCTCCAGGTCAAGCTTTACGATGGAAGTTATCACAACGTCGATTCGAGCGAAATGGCATTCAAGACAGCCGCGAGTATCGGCTTTAAGTCCGCATTCGAGAATGCACGGCCGGTTCTTCTCGAACCCGTGTTTGCAGTGCAGATAACAGTACCTGAAGCATTCATGGGCGATGTTATGGGCGACATAAACAGCCGTCGTGGCAGACTTCAGGGAATGGACTCTCCGGCGCCGGGTGTACAGGTGATAAAGGCACATGTGCCGCTTGCAGAGCTCTATAAGTACGTTAATACACTGAGATCGATGACGCAGGGCAGGGGTAATTTCGAGATGGTATTCTCCCATTACGAAGAAGTTCCGGAGGAGATAGCATCCAAGATTATTGAAGCCTACAGGAAGGAGCGAGAGGAAGGATAGATTACCGATTTCGGCATCGCTGGGCTTCCGCTCGTGCCTAAATATCATTAGTGATTACGTGAAAAAACGCCCCTGTTTCGGGGCGTTTTTCGTATGCAGACTACATTATCAAAAAGTCCCGCGGCTAGCCGATCGAGGAAATCGGCTGGGTGGGATCGAGATCGTCAGGATTTACTGGCGGATTCTGCTGATCGGGCGGAGGCTCGCCTTCGTCCGGCGGAATGTCCTCGGGAGGAGGCACAGTTACGCCCGGACGACCATCAGGTGTAACCTCACCCGGACGTACGCCTGTACCGGCACCGCCCCGATAATCGTATTCGCCTTCGGGCGGGACTCCACCTTCGTATCGTGGAGGGGCTCCTCCTGTTGCTGGCGGACCCGTGCCTGGAATCGACGGAGCAAAGCCGCCTTCAGGCGTAGCTTGCTCCGAAATCTCTGTTGGAACTTCGGGCTCCGGTGGCTCGACATACATCGTCTGGATTGTTGAAAGACCGTCCGTGGGCGGAGGAAGCTGGTTGTCGCCAGCACTGTCCTGGATGTAACGGAAATTCGAGTCGGGCGATATGCCAAATCCTAATTCTTCCATATCCGGAGGTATCGGCATCCTGGCTTCGAACGAAATAGTAAACGCTTTACCGCTTCCCCTGACCGAACGGATGATGTCATCTAGCGATATCGCCACGGTAACCAGCCCGCTAGACCTGTCCGGCTGAGCGTAGAAAAGAGTAACATCCCTGCCGCCGTCGAACAGGTTGCCGAGCTCGACCGAGCCAATATCGAAGTTATTCAGGTCGAAAGTGATACCGAGAAGCGAACGCCTGTAATCGGGAATATTCTTGACGTTGACAGCCACGTCGAGCGTGTCACCCGGTTCGAGGCCGTTTTCCGGCATCTCGTATTCGAGTTCGACCTTGGGCTGGGGGGTAAGCACCTCACAATCGAGCGCGGTCGGCTCCGTGAGTGGCACACCCTTGTTGTTTACGACAGTGAGGCTAATCGTGACATTCTCAGCCGTATCCGGAATCCAGCGGATAAACGGATCATCCGTTGTCAGCGAAACGAAGGTCTTACTTTCGAGCGCCAGAGCTTCCTCTTGGTCCCTGGTATCTATTTCATTCTGGATCTGGCTTTGGATATCGTCTATGAGTGCACTGCCCAGGTCGGTTTCATCATCGCCGAAAGTCTCCCAGGGCGTGGGCCACAGGCGGGAACCCGGTTTGCCGGAAGCTTCAGTCGCTTCACGATCCAACAGGCTTGCACCGACCGGCTCGTCCTCGACAGTTTGGGTATCCTCCGATTCGAATTCGACGTCGGCGGGCTCAGCTTCACCATCAGCCTCTTCTATTGATAGGGGATCGCTTTTGGATTCTCCCTCATCAGCATTATCCGAATCGTCGGCTTTACTCTCGACTGCTGTGGTTTCGGATGAAACGCCTTCACCCGGTGTTTCAGCTTCAAATTTGGCGGATTCAGGTGCTTCATCTTCGTTTTTACCCGTTTCATCTTTATCGGACTCAACGGAATTATCTGTGGATCCTTCTGCTCCTTCGTCCTTCACGATTTCGACAGGCTGTGTTTCATCCGCATCATCTTCGAGTGCAAGAACGGCATATCTCACGCTTGGAGCGTTTTTCAGCCACGAGTTTGCGAGGATATTTCCGGTGCGACTGGAGGCGATTACTTCTCCGAGAGTGATCCCGCTCGGTGGCTCGACATTAGTTTCGGTAATTGCATCGGAAGGCAGCTTTTCACCAGGTGTTCTCGGTTCAGTTCTGTCGGTTTCACCTTGTAGTGCTTGAATCTGAGGAGGCGGAACGGGCTCGCCTTCCTTGAACTTGCCATTATCAATACTGGGAGTTGGTCTTGACTGTACGGCTTCATCGGGATTCACGGCACCCGGTATCACTTTGCCGTCAATAGTCTTTTCACCCGGTGGTGTCTCAGGCGTAACGCCCTCAGTCAAACCGGAAGGTGTTTCGGGCGGTGCGCCAACAAACTTTGCAGCCTCGGTAATCGAGGCGAGATGCTCCCTGTCTTTTTCAAGAACCGGCAGAAGCTTCCCGCTCGTTACGGTCCACTCGTACTGGACATCCTTACTGCTGGGATTGCTCACGAGAGCGTAAACGTTGTACGGCTGGTTGACTTCTATCTGCCCGACCTCCAGGCTTATCTGCATAATGGACACGGGAAGCTCCGAAGGCGTTTTGTTGGATGTTTCGTACTGCCCCTTGGGGTTGCCGTATTTTTCCGGTGTACGGGTCTGTGTTCCGAAGTTCTTGTTGTAGGAAGGGTTAGTCTGAAGTGTATTGCTGGACGATGTACACGCCAGGCTGGCGAGAAGCGACAGCAATGATATTAACGCTATCAACACAAGTCCCAAATGTTTTCTGCTCATAAAGGAACCCATCCTTGCAACCAATTTGCTCCGCCCGTTGAAGAACGGACGGATAACTTGACGGAATTCAGGCGACCGTGTTCGATTGAGAGCCGCGAGAAAAACCGCTCCTTACCCACATAATTCTACCCTAACTTTGCAACAATTTAAGGTAGAGGAAGAGATTATATCAGGAATCTGAAATTCCTAATTCAAGCCTGGAAACACTAGCGCGCCTTGCTGATGAATTTTTCTACAATGCGCGCGAATTCCTCTTCGGATTCGCGCCAGTCAAACTTCTGTGCAAGCTCAAACGCCTTGTTTCCGAGATCGGCGCGTTTTTCGGGATCGCAAACAAGGACTTCAAGCATTTGGCGCGCATCGGAGATGCTCTCGACAGGGCAGGTCACTGCTGTTTCACGATGAGCCGTGGAGTTGAATGCAACCGTTGGTAAACGCGCGAACGCAGCTTCAACAACCGGAAGCCCGAATCCTTCCCAGCGCGAGAGCGTTGCGTACACATCGCACAGCTTGTAAAGGGCTGCAAGTTCGTTTGGCTCGGGCGATTCGAATACGATCGCGCCCAGCTTCCGCAAAATTTCAATCGAACGTGCAGTGCCAATTCCGGCGAGGACGAGCCTGACATTGTGACCATTGTTGCGAACAGCTTCCACGGTTTCGGCAAGTTCCAGAACTCCCTTGTACGGATGGGAATCGTAATCGAGCCTGCTAACGCACAGGATGAGCAAAGGAGGTTCGGACTGCCCGCGATGCATCGACTTAACCGCGTTGGCGAGAGAGTCGTCGGGTATTGGCAGATGGTTGCCGCCAGGGTAAACGATTTCGGTTTTTCTCTGAATTCTCGGCGGAAGCCTATCCTTGAGAAACCTGGAAATAGTGATGATCTGTTCATTGTGTTTCATGTGACGGATATCGCTTGAATTGAGATAGAGCCTGTTTAATCGGGTGATGAGTTTGAGTCCTTCCGTCGGTGGATTTCCGAAATGGAGATGAATCGTCGGGACACCGAGGATTTTTCCTGCGCCGTAAAATGGAAAACTGGCGGGGATAGCGATATCGATTCTGTCGGGCGGTTTAAGCTCCAAATCGAGCTTTTTCAGCGTTTTACCCGCATCGGCCTCGAAGAACGGCAGAAACTTGTTTGCCTTGTCATTTGACAGATGCATGGGAGCGATTTTGTACGGTGTGGCGCTGAATGTCTCGGGATCTTGATCGAAGCAATAAACAGTAACGCGATGTGTGCGCGCGTCAAGAGCGCGCGCCCACCGATCAACTACGAGATCGACACCGAATCCCTTCTTCATCCTGATTGTAAAAAACGCTATGTTCATCTTGCCTTCACTATGAATCTCGCTTTGCTGTTTCCCGAATCAAAGGCAGATTCCTGCATCAGCCCGCATCTTGGCTTACTCAGATGAGCCTTCATCATCCTCGCTGATCGATTCAAGCGTTGCCAGCACATTCTCAAGCCGGTCGAGCTCTCTCCTTACGTCTTCGAAGTTGGATGAGGCGTGCCGTAGCTGGTTCGATGCCTTTCCGTAGCTTTCATCAACCCTGCCGAGCGCCGCCCTTAAAGCACTGAGCCCGTCGATTATTTTCCGGGCGTTTTCGTGAACCTTCAAACCCTTAAGCCCGAGAAGCAAGGTTTGGATGTACGCGTATAATACCTGCGGGCTTACCGGAATTACGCGCTTTTCGCGCGCGTGCGCGAGTACTCCGCTATCACCTCCCGCGATCGTCTCGTTCGTAAGAAGCTCGTAATACACGTTCTCAGCCGGTATGTACATCAGCGCAAAGTCGAAAGTTCCCGATTGTGGTCGGATGTATCCTGCAACCTTGTCGATATGACCCTTGATATCACGTGCGAGCTGCCTTGCAGCGGTTTCCCTGGCGCTTTCATCCTCAGCTTCCTGGAGTTTTACGAAGGATTCCATCGGGAACTTGCTGTCGACGGGGACGATGCCGTCCGGTAGCCTGATGATCGCGTCTACCAGGCCGCCGTCCGGAAGCTGATATTGGGCCTTCCATCGGTCGCTGGGCAGTAAATCCTTGAGCATGTTTTCCAGCAGAAGTTCGCCGAATCCGCCGCGGAGCTTCGGTGCGGCTAGGATATCCCTGAGTTTTCGAATGTCCACACCGACATTGAGCATCTGGTCGCTCGCGCTCTTGAGTTCGGCGAGTCTTTTCTGGAGTTCGTCGATTGATTGCTGGCTCGTTGCGAGTCTGGCATCTATGACCGCGTTGACCTCTTTCATCCGGTTATCAAGCGATTCTGTGGTCGTGGCCATACGCTTGTCGATGCTCGTAACGGTCTGTGAAATCGTGCTCTGAACCTGCTTCCCCAGCCCGTCGAACTTGTCTTGGATATTCTTGTCGGTGCCCGCAATTTCCTTGCGCGCATCGTTGAAGGTGCGAGTCAGCGTTTCGGAAAGACCGTCCAGGTTTTGGCGAACGATTTGCGTAGTTTCGGTCTGCGATTCACCGAGCGCTTTCGTGACCTTCTCGCGGATATCGCCGGTTTCACGCAGGAACGCTTCGGAAAGCCTGCGTTCCATATCTGTCACCTGCGACGATATGCGCGTCAATTCTTCGATTTCCCGCCCAGATGTGCGCCTTCGCATGAGTGCAATCAGCCAAACCTGAAGAATGATGATTGCAACAGCAAAAACACCAAAGACAATACTGGCTGTAAGCGATTCCATGAAGGTGATTATATCAGGTGCTGTAAACTGTGCGATGGGCTTTGAGCATTACCCCCTCGCTTTCAGGACAAAACGGTTGAAATAAGGTATGCGGATGACTCGGAACGCTGAAATGCTGAGAAATGAACTACATTTCTATATCGAAATGATCTCTGTTTCTTTTGATGATTCTCTGCTTAATGGCAAGCTTCCGCACGAGAAGAAGCCCGGCGAAGAAACCTCCGATATGGGCGAAGTATGCAACCCCGCCGCCTGACGAGCCGAACGAGCCCATCCCGTAGAAGATCTGGAAGAGTATCCACATTCCGAGGAACAACCAGGCTGGCACGTACACCATCCTGAAGAAGATGAAAAACCAGAACAGGCTATAGATTCTTGCTCGCGGGTAGCAGACCAGGTAAGCAGCCATCACGCCTGCAATTGCCCCGCTCGCTCCGACCATCGGCAAAGTGCTGAGAGGAGAGATGACAAGCTGAGACAGTGCTGCCGCAAGTCCGCATACGATGTAAAAAACGAGGAATCTGAACCTGCCCATCACCCACTCACAGTTGTCGCCGAAAAGCCATAAAAACCACATGTTGCCGAGCAGATGCAGTAAGCCACCGTGCATGAACATCGAGGTAAAAAGCGTGACCTGCACAGGCGCGCCTATTTCCGGCGGGATATCGCGGCCCGTTAGGATTTCACGTGGTATCGCCCCCCAGGAGTATACGCTTAGTTCGAAGCCGCCGGGATGAGTGACCTCAAGGAAAAAGACGTAGATGTTCACGGCGATAATCGCCAGCACTACGATGGGTACTGCGTAGCTTTGATTTTCATCTCTCAGTGGAAAAAGAAACACGCCCCATTATAGCCCGAAACGGCATTGCGGGTATTTTCTGGAATAGAGATACTAATTGAGCAGTTTCATGCTAAGGAACAGAAAACGCGCGTTCATGCTGTGCTTTGCTAAGATTGCGTTGCCTGAAGATTGCTGTACAACTTCCTTAAGAAACAACGAGATAACCGCCTGAAGAAGTTGCAGTGCATCTCCGTGTGATATAATCCAAACTTGCCAAAACGCTTGACATAGCAGGTTATGCTGTCTAAAATTTCCGCCCTTGTGGCCAAGCGGGAGGAAGTAGATCGTTAGACAAAGAGTGAATCGGGAAATTCGGGCTCGGGAAGTCCGGGTTATCTCAGATAAGGGTGACCAACTTGGCGTTATGCCACTGATGGAGGCTCTGATTCTTGCAGAGGATAAAGAGCTTGATCTGGTAGAAGTAGCACCTAACGTGGATCCCCCCGTTTGTAAGTTGATGGACTTTGGAAAGCTCAAGTACAAGCAGAAGAAGCGGCAGAAGGAATCGCACCGTTCGCAGCAACTGAAGGAAATAACGGTATCGCTTAAGATAAGCGATCATGACCTTCAGACGAAGATCAGGCATATAATGAGATTCCTTGACCAAGGGCATAAGGTGAAGCTTAATGTCCATATGCGGGGCCGCGAGAAGGAGTATGCGCCAACGCTTGGAAGGCAAATGATGGAAAAGGTTACCGCTGCCCTGGGTGATCTGGGACAGGTGGAATCGAGAAGCAGTAGAATTGTCGGAAACAGAATTCACATGATTATTGCTCCCGGCAAAAGTGGAGATGGAAAAAATGCCAAAGATGAAAACTCATAAGGCGACTGCAAAGCGCATCAAGGTTACCGGAACAGGTAAGCTGATGCGGAAGCACTCGCGCGAAAGACACCTTCTACGCAAGAAGTCAAGCCGCAGAAAGAGGCGTCTCAGCGTGCCCGGCACGATCGCCGCATCCGATGTCAAGCGTATTCGCCAGCTAATTAGTCCGGGGTTGTAAGAGATGACAAGAGTAAAACGAAGCGTCGCAGGACGCCTGAAAAGAAAGAAGATCTTTAAGCTAGCCAAGGGCTACAAAGGTGTGCGCGGAAACCTTTACCGCGCTGCAAAGGAAGCGGTATTCCACGCGTGGCAATACGCTTATGTGGGAAGAAAACTCAAGAAGCGCGATATTCGAAGACTCTGGATAGCGCGCATAAACGCCGCCGTACGAGAACGCGGGCTTAACTACAGCAGTTTTATGCGCGGCATTAAAAGCTCGGATATTGCACTCAACCGCAAGGTTCTTTCAGAACTCGCCATCCATCATCCAGATATCTTCGATTCTCTCACGGAAATAGCGAAGAGCAACATTTCTTAGGCGGGGTGCGGCATGGCGACGGAGGAACTTCAAGCGAAGGTTAATGAAACCCTTGCTTCCATCGCCAATGCAAAGGATGAAAAAGCTCTGCGCACGGTTTTGTCTCAGTCCATCTCCGCAAAGGGATGGATCAACGATTTTCTAAAGAAGATCAGAGAGCTCCCCAAGGAAGAGCGAAAAGATTTCGGACAAGCAGTCAACGAAGCAAAGAAGACGCTACAGAGGGCGTATGACGAGCGGCTCGGCAAAATGGATAAGCTCGCCGTGTCCGATAAGGAATACCTCGACTTGACTCTCAGCGGTGCTGTACCGACATTCGGCAGATTTCATCCAACAACACAAGCCTTGCGCCGCATCTGCGAGATATTCGTTGCGATGGGTTTCGAGGTCGTGGACGGCCCTGAGATCGAGGATGAGTATCACAACTTTGACGCGCTCAACATATCGTCCGATCATCCTGCGCGCGACGATATGGATACCTTCTTTATTCACGGCGACATTATTCTCCGGACGCATACGAGCCCAGTCCAGATTCGCACGATGGAGCGGCTCGAAAAGGGCGAAAACATCCTGATTCGCGTCATCAGCCCCGGCGTGACGTACCGCCGTGACCGCCCCGACCGCACTCACACACCTGTGTTCAGCCAGGTTGAAGGGCTTATGATAGGCAGGAGCATCACGTTCAGCCATATGGCGGGCGTACTCCAGAGCTTCGCGCGAGAGTTCTTCGGACCCGATATCAACCTTCGACTCCGTCCGGATTTCTTTCCGTTTGTCGAGCCCGGAGCCGAAGCGGCGGTTACTTGCCCGATCTGCGGTGGCAGCGGATGCCCGACCTGCAAGAAAACCGGGTGGGTCGAGATAATGGGGTGCGGGATGGTTCATCCGGAAGTCCTCGACAAACAGGGAATTCCGAGCGACAAGTACCAGGGCTTCGCGTTTGGAATGGGGGTAGAGCGGATCACCCAGATGCTGTTCCAGGTCGAAGACAGCCGCTGGTTCTTCGAGAATGACTACCGCTTCCTAAGGCAATTCTAGTTGCAGAGTCCTTTCTGCTTCATTAACTTTGAATTGCTTGCATATTTCCATAAATAATGCACCCGCATCTTGAATCGCACTTCATTCGAAATCGGACATCCGGGTACTGATCAAAGCCTTTGCATCGCAAAAATGTTATCATTTTGCTTTCACTTTTTTTCGCAGGTGTACTATGCGTGTAAAGATCAGAAAAGATGCCGTTTCAGACAGGATACCGTCTGTGGATGTTTATGCACGAACCGTGCTTTTGGTGCTTGCTGTTACTGCATTTGTGCTCATTTGCACCGCATCGGCATATGCAGAGCCGAATCTCGAAGGTGCCGGCGGGCTTATCAATACTCCGAGTGCTGAAGCCACGGAAGATGGTGTCGTTTATCTGGGGCTGAATAAAAACTTGAATTTAACAGACGATGATAAGTTCAGCGGGCTCGTGCAATACAGCTATTTCTTCAACATCGGTTTTCTTCCGCACCTCGAAATCAGCGGAAGGATCGTGAGGTTTCCCGATTACGAGGAAGAGCGCGTCGCGCGGTTCGGAGACTACAAGGATCGCGAGGGCAGCATCAAGTTTCAACTGCTCGATGAATCGGACACGCTTCCAGCGTTTGCCATCGGAGCGATGGACATAGGCGGCGAGTCGCGTCACCAGGAGGCATACTACGCGGTTGCTCAAAAAACGCTCATGAATAATCTGCGAGTAAATATCGGGGGCGGAACGGGAAAATTCGAGGGTGTGTTCGGTGGTATCGACTGGGAGCCGTCAACCGGCTTTCACGTCATGGCCGAGTATGATACTGAAAGTGTTAATGCAGGCTTGCGCTACAGCCCGACAGACTGGCTCACACTGACCGCCGCGAGCCTGGACGGCGAGGAATTCGGGTATGGCATTGTAACGAGATTCGATCTTCTCGATTTCAGGAAACGGAAGCACGCGGAACCGAGGCAGCCGGTTGTGCGATGGGATCCTGCAGGCGGTCAAGCAGACCCGCGTGTGCTTGCAGACAGGCTAGTCGAGTATGGATTCGAGAATGTACGCGCGTTTGTAAGTGACGACGAACTCATCGTGTTCTATGAGAACAGGATGTATCTTCTCGAAGAGCGCGCGCTGGGGCTTGTTCTGATAATTTCCTGTATGCATGCGCCCGAAGGCATTGACAAGGTGCGCGTGATCACGCTGCTTGACGATGTGCCGCATCTTGACACAGTCGTTCCGCCCGACGAATTCCTGGAGTTCGTGCGAGGAGAGAGCGACCTTGACTCCGCTAAATCCCTGATAGATGTTGACTATCACAGGAGCATTGCAAAGCCTGAAGGTGTGAAACGATTGAACGAAACTCGGCTGAAGACCGACTTCTTCTTCAAGCCAGGCATTGATTTCGATGCCGGAAAGCCTTTCGAGCCTTTCAGACAGCGCATAACACTTCTGCTTGATCCAGAAGTAAAACTCGGACGCGGACTGTTTGCGAGAGGGCGCGCGAGCTACACGGTCAACAACAACCTGAACGATATCGACGGCTTCAATATCGAGCGCGGCTGGCTCGGCTTCACTGGGCGCGCCGGAAACTTCAGCTGGCTTGCCAAAGGCGGATTGATGGACATCGACCAGTACGGTGGCAATATCGAGGCCGAATACGACATCCAACAGTTTAACGCAGTGATCGGCGGCAATTTCGGATACCTTGACGACCGTGTTTACAACACTGAGTATGTTCAGGCCGTCGGCAAGTTCGAAAAGCGGTTCCCGAAGTATGATTTAACGGCGCGCGTCTGCGCAGGTCAGTTTCAGTACGAGGACACGGGGCTTTCAGCAGAAGTAACGCGGTATTTCGGGCCTGTCGAAGTTTCGTTTTTCGCATACCGAACCGGCAACGACTCGTTCAACGAAGGCGGTGTGTCTTTCTTTGTACCGCTTCCCTTTTACGACGACGGCCATCTGGATAAGGTGAGGTTCGGCATAGCGCCTGAATGGAGCTTTACATATAGAACCGAGGATGCTGCGAACGCGCTTCTGACTTTGTCGGGACAGGACTTGCGTATGTACAGGAGCCGCCTGCATCCCGACTACATTCTTGCGCACCTTGATGATCTGCGAAGGGCGAGAAGCTTCCTCAAATAGAGTTTCACGTATGCGCGGATTTCAGCATCTAGCGCATCGACTGTATTCGCGCAGATTTGTCTCTTGGGATATCTTCAACCTTAATCGGTCCGCCGCACTCAGCGTTTGATGAACACCCGGATAAGTGTTTTAGAGAGAATCATCACATCCAGGCCAAAGCTCAGTCGCCGCACGTAGTCCTGGTGGTAGCGAATTTTGAGCGGCATCAATTCCTCGTTGTAAATCCTTTCAGGATCATCAGCAGCATCGAGAAGCTCTTCCTCATGGCGGAAGTTGATCGATGCGAGATCGGTCAGACCTGCCGGAACCACGCTGTGAATAAGCTCGTAATGCTCCTTGAACCGCGCTACATAGCCAAGCGTTTGCGGCCTGGGCCCGACGAATGACATCTCCCCGCGAAGGATGTTGAAAAGCTGCGGTACTTCATCGAGTTTGACGTTTCTTAGAATGCGGCCAACCGGCGTGATTCTGGGATCAGCCTTTCCCGTAATCTGCATACCGAGCTTTTCTGCGTTCAAGACCATCGTACGAAGCTTGATTATGTTGAATGTGCGGGGGCCTTTTATGCCGCCCGTAATCCGCTCCTGCGTGAAGAATACGGGGCCTCGGTCGTAGAGCTTGATCGCGATTGCGGAAAGAAGAAGAAACGGCGAAAAGAAAATAATCTGCCATAGCGAGTTGAATATGTCAAAACAGCGTTTGACAACAAGGTACCAGCCCTTATTCCTGAGGATCTTCTTAACATCGGCCTCGGTGAACGAATCGTCCACCTGAAAGCCCTGTGGAAGAAGCTCGACAGCGGGCGCCCTTTGCTCGCTTAGTTCCCTCATTTGCCCTGATACACACATAGCTGAAGGCTATACCATTCTACCCTATAACATACCGGCTCAAAACAAGCTCGGTTTTCAACATTTGTCAAGCTTAGGGTTGAGCTTGATTATACCAAAAGCAGCCGTGATGTCGCGTTGTGGTCTCATTTTTAGTTTTCATCATTCATTGCTTGCACGTTTTCATTGCACGGTTGCGATTTCAGCAGAATCAAAACAGGTGCACCATGTGAGTTCCAGCGATTCCCTGCTTGACGTAACAATACTCAATACATATAATCGCCGCCTTGTGGTAATCGGCAGCTTCTTGAACTGGACAGTTTTCGCGCTCTTCATTGCCGTGTACTGGCTTATTCCATCGAGGTTCCGCCCGGCTTCGATTGCCGTAGCATCGCTTGTTTTCCTTCTGTTCAACGACTTCATAGCCTTAGGCATTATTGTCATTCAACTTCTCGTCTGTACCGTCGGGGCGCGCTGGATGCTCGCAAATGGGAATGGGGCACGGGCAAAGTTCTGGACGTTGATTACCCTGAGCCTGATCCCGCTTTTGTTTTTCAAGTACCCGAATCTGCTTGGGATTACTAGGCTGACAGAATCCGGCTATGCATTTCCAGATCCGTCCGCATTTGCACTTCCGCTTGGGATCTCATACTTCACGTTCAAAGTAATAATGTATCTCGTCGAAACCGCACGCGGAAATGTCGGTTATCCCGGATTATCGTCTCTAATCGCTTATATTGCGTTCGTGCCGACGCTCAGCTCCGGACCGATAGACAGACCGAAGGCTCTGATCGCCCAGATTTCGAATCCCGTACCTCTCAATATGGATAGATTTCTTTACGGGCTATACAGGATTGTCCTCGGCGTGATCTTCAAATTCGTGATTTCCGATACGCTTCGGGAATTCGAAAATTCCTTCGCGGTGTCAAGGATGGCGTTTTCGGTCAAAAAGCAGCTTATATTCGGCCCGTACTACAGCCTTCTTCTGTATTTCGACTTTGCGGGTTACAGCCATATTGCTATCGGCGCTGCGGTACTTCTCGGAATCAAGTGCATGGAGAACTTCGCTGCGCCGTACTTGAGGCCGAACATCTCCGGGTTCTGGCGCGGGTGGCATATTTCGCTCACGACGTTTTTGCGGGACTATATTTTCTTCCCGATTGCATTCAAGTGGTCGGGTGCGCTCGGCCCGCAGCGTGCAGCGTACATCGCAACCATAATTACATTCGTGATCTGCGGGGCCTGGCACGGCGACGGCGTCAATTTCCTTCTCTGGGGTTTTTACCACGGGATCATGCTCTCGGTTCACCAGGCGTTTCTCTTCAATACAAAGAAACGTCCGTTTTTCAAACGCCTTAGACGCGTAAAATGGCTCGCCATCCCTGCAACTGCCTTTACGTTTTTGCTGGTATCCTATGGATGGTATCCATTTGCATTTAACTTCGATCAGTTGGCGCAGATCTTCGGCGGGGGTTAGCGTAGACGATGCTTAAAAACCAGAACAACCGCGATTATTTCAGCGATGATGCATATCGTCACTGGGAGCGCGTAAAAGCGCGCGTCAACGTCAGACTTGCAGCGGTCGTTTTTTGCATTGTACTTGTATCTGCGGTAATCATCATCCAGGTTTTCGCGGGCGCCTTCATCGGTTTCTATTACGATGTCAACAGGGAAGTCAACTACAAGGATATGACCGCCTTGAACGACGCGGGGGACTTGCTTTTGCAGGACTATCTCGCGTCTGAAAAGGAAGCCGATGCGAAGGAATGCGTCATAATCGGCGCATCGTACGTTGCAGCCGGCATCGATCCGCTTCCGGGGGACAGGATTCAAGGTAAGCTTGAACGCAGGCTCGAAGAAGCGACAGGCGAAGAATGGTCGTGTACGAACCTTGCGTCGGACGGATTGGTAACGTGGTGTTACTTCTATCTGGCCCGGATTCTGAGGCTTCGAAAGCCGCCGGATCTGATGATCATTTCCATCGATACGATGTATCCGAATGACAGAAGCGGACAGCTTCTTTTGAACGTCGGAGCATCGTTCAAGGAGATAACTCCACTGGAGCTGAGATATGCCGTCCCACTGAATAATGTACTGCTGTATGTCGGAGAGGCGAATTACAAGAAATGGCTCAGGGACAAAATAGCGTTCTTCAAGGCCATAAATTACATGTCATGGAGTTATCCGAAAAGGACAAATCTCAAATCGTGGACGGTTTTCCTCTTTGCACGGCTATTTCAAAGGGAAGTATCGGGTCTCGAACCACCTGCCTACATCAACCCGAATGGGACGCCGAAGTCCTGGCGCGAAATTCCTGGCAACAAGGCGGTAATTGATTTCTTCAACCGAACCGGAGGGATGGAAAATGAACTCAAGGGCTGGATGATCGAGGAATTCGAACTTCTGTTTACCGAACTGGTCGAGTGTGAAGAAGCAGGCATTCGAGTGATACTTGTAACGATGCCTAGAAATCCTGCGATGGAGCATCATCTTGATGAAGTCCAGGATTACTTGAGCGAAGCGACAACGCGATACAACCTTCAATTCAGGGACTACTGGCCAAGCGGAACCATTCCGGAAGATTGCTACTACGACTACGGCCATTTTATTGGAGCAGGAAACGACATTATGGCGGAGGAGATACTCAAGCTCTATCTGGAGGATAAGAAATGAAAAACGCAAGCGCAATATTCTGGGGCGTTCTACTTGCCCTATTGTTCATCCTCGGAATGCTCTTGTGCCGTGGAGTAGCGGGGAATTTCATCTATGCAAATTTTTGATCTTGCATTCGAGGATTTTGCAGCCAGTTGGATTCTGTCAGCATCGACCTCAAAAGCATAATATGCGATACTATCGCCTCCAGGTGCTTTAATTGTTGCGCAAGCAATGCACCTGGTTTACAATAACAAGCTTTACTAGCCCGCATATAATCATCGGGGCAGGCAGGAGGCAAACGGGAGCTGATGAACGGCGGTTTTAACGCAGGCCGTAACTTGGTGCTTCGCTACGTGCCGATTGGCGTAGTGTTGCTTGTGATCCTCGCGTTTATCTTCGGGATGAACCAGATCACCCCAGCGCCAACATACACATCGAGAGCCACGGTCTTCATCGGCAGCAACACACCGTCGATCCAAATCCCGGAGCTTGCGCTGCTGGGCAGAACAGCAATCGAGGATCAGCTTGCGGTTCTTGAGTCGGAAAGCATAAGGAGATATGCGACCGACAAGCTGCACCTCGTAGTCAAGCCCGTGCCTATGTGGGAGCCGAATCCCGCGTTCTACCAGATCAAACGCGTACTTGCGATACTCACGGGCGGAAGACGCCCCATAGACTATGCAAAACTCAGCTATCCTGCTGTGGATTACCTCGAATTCGCTTTCGAGAAGGCGGGAAAGAAGGATATTTGGATCCAAGTTGACGGGAAGGGATCGTATACGCTTTTCGTTGACGGGAAATCATTGGACACAAAGCCTGTGGGCGAGCGGCTCACCTTGGACGGCCTTTCGATTGCATTGTCCGGTTTCACATCGGGCGTCGAGCAGAAGTGGCAGCTCAAGATGACCGATCCCGAGCGCGCAACCAGGAGGCTTTTCGAAAACGTCACTGTTCTCCGATTGGGCGCTACGAGCAACACTATCGGCCTCCGGAGTGTGGACGCGCATCCCGAACTCGCGGCGCGGCTCGTATCCACGATGATGGAATTCTTTATGGAGCGCGACAAGGAGATAAGGCGCACAACAGCGAGCGATCAGCTCGAATATATCGAAAAGCAGATTGAAACGACGAAGACGGAGCAGGAAGAACTGCTCTATGCCATTCGAGAAACATTGAGCGATACAGCCGGAAAGCTCGTCGGCAATTCGGCACAGGAGGTTCGGCGGCTATACCTTGAGCAGGAGAAGGAGCTTGCGTACCTGAGAAACAGCCGCACGATCCTGAAGAATCTTTACGAGCACGCGGTAGGCGACCAGTCTTTCATCGGTTATTTGACCGAGGGGCTGCCCGTTGAGATTGAAACCAACGTTCTCTCTTCGATAGTCGCTAAAGAGCGCGCGCTTGCGCAGGCGCGTGAAACAAAGACCGAGAACCATCCCGATGTCATCAAGCTTCGAACCGACCTAGAAATGCAGCGGGAGCAGCTTAACTCGATGGTCGAGGACAACCTGAAGCTTCTCGATACCAGGATTTCGCAGAGCGATAAAAAGCTTGCGCGATATAGTAAACTTCTCGATGCATCGCCCGAAACAAGCACCGAACTTACGCGCCTACTCGGCGATGTAGAGATTCGCACAAAGAGCATCGGCGAGCTTTACGCACAGCGTCAGATTGCGAATCTCCATCTCATCTCGAACGATTCGCCGATCAAGGTGCTCGATGCCGCAGTGCCGTACCGGATTCCAACGAGCCCGCGGCTGATCCTTGTTGCAGCGTCATCTTTCGTTGCAGCGCTTCTTCTCACGATCGCTCTGCTCTTCGCCTGGCAGGCCGTTGATCCAAGGCTTTACGTTCCAGCAGATATTGAAGCCCGATTCGGTGCACCCGTTCTCGCGGTCCTTTCAGAGAGCGGCGAACTTGAGGCGGACGAACAGGCCGTGCGTCTCGGTTTGAAGATCGAGCAAATCCTTGTGAGGAAGGACGGAAAGCTCGGAGTTTTCACCGCTGCCAGTATTGACAAAACCGAGATCGCAAAGAAGGCAATAGTCTCCGGTCTTAAGGCTGTCGGCAATTCAACACACGACGATTTTGATTCGAGGTTCATTGCGATTCCCGGAAGCGGAACAAAAGCGCTTTACTCGCCTGAACTCAAGGACGCCGCTGGCGTGGTTCTAGTTGTCACGCCAGGCAGGCGCAGGCTGAGCGAAGTTTCGGGGGTCGTTTCGGAAATCGAAGCGTTAGGCTATTCGCTTGTCGGCTGGATTTACATTGGGCGCTGATCGGCGATATTCGCAAGCGCGTCCATAATCCCCCTTGCACGAATTCGCCAGTCGTTCCTGCGCGCTTCAGAGAGAAGAGCTTCACGGTCGAATTCGCCATTGAGCGCGCGTCCGAGATTCGCGATGAATTCATCGTGTGATTTGGACGCGAGGCAGGTGCTGTACTTGCGGCATTCGGGAAGATCGGTCGAGATCACCGGCACTCCCGCCGCGAAATACTCGAATAACTTCACAGGCGAAACACTGAGCGTGACTTCCGAGAGAATAAACGGAATCAGCCCTGCACTGTAATGAGCCGTGTATGATGGGAGCTCGCTGTAGTTCCTTACGCCGAGAAAATGCACGTTCGAACGCCGCGTGAGATTCGCCACCTCGTCATCCACTTTCGCCCCGTACGTTTTTCCCACGATAACGAAGTTGGTCTCGGAGTAAGTTTTCGCAATTTTGTGCATCAGTTCAAAATCGAACCATTCTGCGATTGTTCCGTTGTACCCGACGACTTGTTTGCCTAGAAGCGGCATTAAATCCTCTGCTGGCTCGATCTGATCCGCCGTCTTGAAATGTGATGCGTCAACTCCGTTCGGGATGAGGACGGCTGGATTCCGCGATTTCTCGACGTGTACTTTGAGTTTATCCGCGGAATAAGCGATGAGCGTTGCATTCTGTACGAGCCGATCATGCGCGTCGATGTAGCCCGGAATATGAGCGTGAAGCGCGATGTCGTCAATGTAGTCGTAAATCAACTTGAACCGCTTCGGCAGAGGAAACACGAGATATGAGAGATAGGCTGTCGAGATGTAGAAAATCGCCTCAGGCAAATCAATCCAGGTTCCAAGCGCGCGCGCGATGTAAAGCCCCGGCTCGATCTCCTTGAAGGTGCTTACAGCGTCGTTCTGATTCGTAGATGTGTAAATGACGAGATATCCTTGCCCCGCCCACGCCTTTGCAAGGCTGTGATACCTCTGGTGAAGCGGGCTGTCCCATCTGTCGCCGCTTATGATAATGATCGGCCCTTTTCGATCTGGATTGCTGCTTATTATTTCCGGAAGTGCCTTTGTGCTTGTTATCGCCTGGCATCTGCGGATGAACCGTCTCGGAAGCAAGCATTTCATCTGGTCCCAGAGCCGGGCTTTGCTTTTCATAACCATATTTCCCCTATGTCTGTGTTGCAGGTGCGCTTCCAATTTCCGAGTCCGGCTTGGCAGCGTCTATAGCCATTGCGTTTCCTGCAAGAATGAACGACCAGTAGATAAGCGCCATATTCCATTCGAGCATCCAGTAAACGAGCGCGGCAACGATAAGAAATCCTGCCTCGAAATAACGCCGCTCCTTGAGAAGTCTGCGGGCTGCGAAAATGATAAGGCCGACGACCGCGAAGAGCGCCAAAAGCCCTCCAGATGCGAGCGTGTTGATGTAGCCGTTGTCGATAGTGAAATATGCCCTTTCGCTCCACGCCCAAGCCGGAGCGGAGTTCGGAATGGCTTTATTGTGCATCTGGTATTCGACGCTGATTCCCGTCAGCCATCCGCGCTGGCTGTGGATATCTTCGAGAACCCGTTCCCAGAGCACGATTCTTGAATGCTCGCTTTTTCCTGCGAGGTTAGTAATGTCCAGAATGTCAATCTGATATTGGCTTTTAAGCATATTGGCGAAAAACACGCCGGATATGCCAAGGGCAAGAATCATTGCAGCAAGTGTGATTCTCAGTTTCGTTCTTTCGCGCAAGCTAGCCTGCGATGCTGCGCGCGTGCGCTTGTACCAAATGGAGAATAGGAACGTGTACATGGCGAGCATCGTAAGCAGGTTGCCGCGATCAAGAAGAAAAAAGGTAATAATCAGGCTTATTCCAGCGAGAATGCCGCAAAGCGCCTTTAATCCGCGGGGAGCGCTAAGGGTTAAGGCGCGGTTAAGACAGACGTAGCCTGCCAATATATGGAAGAGTCCGAAGTTGAAGTACGAAATTATCAAGCCGGTGGGGACGAGCAGCGGGCGGGTGATTTCTTTGCTTATGTACAAAAGGATACCTTGCCCTTTGAATACTTCTGTTGCGAGCATCATCGCGCTTCTGTATTCTTCGAGGAAGAAAAGCCCGATTACAAGTGTCACGATTCCGTTAACAATCGCGATAGTGATAATCGTGTTGTCAAATACACGCCTGCTGAATCCGGCCGAGATTCCTGCCCCTGCGAAGAAGTAAAGGTAAATAAACGGAAGCGCGGTAACAATGCCGCCTCGAACGAGCACGTTTGTAATGAGCGCAGCACCGAGAACGATTCCGAAAATTGCGAGCCATCTGCTCCCGGGTATCAGGAGACGTTTTCGCCAGTCGGTATCCATCAGCATCCTGCCAGCCCCTAGAACTATGAGAAGAAGGAGCAGCGACGATGGATTGGGCAGGTTAGGCATACTTCTACCGGCGAAGTACGGAAGAACAACGGGCAGGAAGACTCTGAAGAGATAATCATGAATGAAAAGCACGAGGAACAGAGCGAAAACAGTATCGCGCACCAATACCCACAGCCGGGCATACGGCCAAGCGCGCCGACTTGCAATTGATGTTCGGGCAACTGCCACGGGATGAATTCTATCATTTTGCAATCCGCAAACCTGCTTGGATTCCGGAAGTATGCGCTATATCAAGAGCCTTTGCCCGATTCATCGCCGAGAAGATGCATATACTCTCGAAATATGGCTTCCCAGATGTCTTCCGGGCGGAAGTTCTCGACAACCCACGCACGCCCGGTCTTACCGTGTTTTTCCCGTAAGTCTTGATCGTTGAGATAGGTTTTGAGATCTGAGGTCAAGGCTTCAGTATCATTGACGGGCACGAGGATTCCATTCTTGCTGTCCATTACAGAATCAACGCATCCGGGAATTTCGGTCGCGACAACCGGTATTTCCATCGCCGAGGCTTCAATTGCAACTACGCCGAAGCCCTCACGATGACTTGGAAACGCAAGTACATCAAACGCTGCGTAAACAGGCGGAAGCTCTTCTTTATGCAAATAATCAAGCGAATGCACACGCGGGTCGTCTTCGAGCATTTTCCTTGTTTCCTGCGGCACGGGGTCTTTCGATTCAAACGGCCCGACCAGGATCATATGCAGATCGGGCATTTCCTCCCGCAGTATCGTCCATGCACCCGCAAGCTCGCAGATTCCTTTGTCACGCACTATGCGCCCGACGAACCCGATGACGCGTCCATCCTTCGGAATGCCGTGCTTCGCCCTGATCTTCTCCCTTTCCCCTCGCAGTTTCTCTGGGTTGAACAGATTTACAGAATCTACGCCGTTGCCGCTTCCACCGAAATACACCCGCGTTTTGGATTTCGCGCAGAGTCCTGCATTCACGAGAACGTTACGTATCGAACGGCTTACGCAGATTACTCTGTGAGCGAAAAGGCAGGATAATCTCTCGGAATTGATGAGTGTCAGCCGTTTTATCCCTGATGCAGTCATATATGGCAGCCCCCGCAGATGGTACACGCGTGCCGGAACGCCGGCCATAAGCGCAGCGAGCATTCCCAAAAGCCCGCCCTTGGGCGAATGGGCGTGGACTACCGAAGCGCGCTCCTTCTTTAGAATCCGCCAGATTTTGAATAGCGAAACGAGATCGCTCAGTGGCGTGATCTTTCTAGGCATGTGAACGCCGTGAGCTTGCACGCCTTCCATAGCTTCAAACCGGTCGAGAAGCGGCCCGGGCGACGATATGACGTGCACCTCGAAACCACGTGCCTTCATATATCCAGGTTGGCCCGCAATGAAGGCGCTCAGGGACTCCGGAACCGTCGTTATATGAAAGAGAACCTTGCGTTTGACCTGCGTAGAATTTGCTGCGGATCGGGTGCCGTGTTCATCGCCATTTTCAGGTTTGCCTTTATTTTCCATTCGCCTTGCGTAATCCTGTTTCTTCGGTGATGATGCGGATTTGCCTGTAGAACTTGCTTCGTCTTTCGTTCAACAGCTCCGATCGATAATCCCGCGAGACGTTGAGATTGCGAGTAGACATCGCGGACATTCTAGCCTGATCTGCAAGCACTTCCTCGATTTTGTTCGAAAGAGCGAGAGCATCGCCAGGCCTTACCATATTATCCGATTCCAGAAGCTCGGGGATACCGCCGGCAGTTGTGCCGATACAGGGAAGCGCGCGCGCCATCGCTTCGATCATCGCACGCGGAAGCCCCTCCGTACGTGATGGAAGGATGAAGAGATCAGCCTTATCCATTTCCGCTCGCACCGGATCGCCAGACGGGATCAGTCCGCGGAAAACAACTTGATTTTCAACGCCGATCCGTCTGCATCTCGCTTCAAGCTCAGCTCGGTGCTTGCCGTCACCTAGAATCGTCAGCTCAATTTCGATTCCTTTTGCTTCGAGGATTGCTATTGCATCGATCAGCACATCCAGCCCTTTGTACATCTGCTCAAGCGAGCCTGCAAAAAGCAGACGCAAGGGCATTGATTTAACGCTTTCCGAATCTGTCCAGTTTCTCGGCTCATCTTTGAAAGCCTGGGGAGTAAGCTCTACCGAAGAAATGTCGGTTGTGAATCCTCTGCACGGATAGCGCTTCTGAAGAATGCTCTGCGTTACATACGAAGCCGCGATCGCGTTTTTGCACTGCCGCTTTTGATCGATGTAAAACAACTGACGAAAGAATGCGCGCAGCGGATGCCTTACCGCACCGGGCGCATACACGTCGTATGGATCCCCTACTACCTCAACCGCATACGTATGACGGTTGCGCAAGAGCTTCGGAGTAATTAGCCTTGCAAGGTTCGAGGGAACCCGCAGGATCACGGCATCGCCTGGTTTAACCGCCCGATTCACCGCAGCGTGGACTGCGTTTGCCTTGAGAGCAAAGCCAAGCGGGCCGTGGTAGTAAGGCACAGCGGCAAATTCGACCGACTGTCCGGTCGCGGCTGAATAGCCCGAAGGTGGCTCGTCCACATCTTTTGCGCGAGCGATAACGCGTACGCGGTCGAATGCTGCAAGATACCTTGAGAAGAAGCTATGGTTGAATGCCGCGCCGGTCCATGCATGTCCGTCGGGAGTTCTGACGAAGCGGTGCTCCATAACAACACATACAGTCATAGAATCAGGCATAGCCAACAGTTCTTTCGGAACAACAAGGAGTTCAATCAGGCAAAATTATATCACCGCGCAGGATAGCGATATCACTTTGGAAGGGTATGCGGTGTCTGCAACGGTTAAGCCTTGATCGTTGTTTGCTGTGATAGAATCTGAACCTTGAAACAGACTGAGGAAAATCATCAAGGCAGCGCAGCGACCGCTCCCACCCAGACTTCGAGGTTTTTAGGCGGTGCGGGATGGCTTTTGATCGGCAATGTTGCATCCCGCTTTTCGCATCTCGTCGCATCGGTCGTAATCGCCCGGTTGCTGGGCAAAGTCGGTTTCGGCGAACTCGGGATAATTATGAGTACGGTTGTGACTGCCGGGATGTTCGCCGGGCTCGGAATCGGTTCAACAGCAACCAAGTATGTCGCGGAATACTGGAGCGATCGCCCGCAGAAGGCAGGTCGGATCGTTGGTCTGTCGGTTGCCGTGTGCCTTGTATCGAGCCTTTTGATGGCTCTACTTCTCTTGATTTTTGCCGATGTTCTCGCAGCAAATATGCTCAACGCACCGCGCCTGGCTGGCGTGATCAGGCTCAGCAGTCTGCTTCTCATTTGCAGCGCGATGAGCGGCCCTGTGATCGGAGCATTGCAGGGTCTTGAGGGATTCAAGTGCGTCACGCGTGCGACCGTAATCGCAGGCATTTTGCATCTGCCCATCGCACTTGTACTCGTGTGGTTTTTCGGACTTTCGGGGGCAATCATCACGAATACTGTTTCCGCCGGCGTAATCTGGTTGCTTGCTGCGAAGTACCTTAAGATCGAGATGGCAAAGAGGGATCTCGCAATAACATTCAAGAATCTGGGGAAAGAGCTTTCGGTACTGTGGAGATTCTCTGTGCCGGCGTTTCTGAGCGGCATCATGGTTTCGCCTGTGCTGTGGATTGCAAACACGATCATCGCCCATCAGGAAAACGGATACAGTGAACTCGGACTGATCAATGCCGCAAACCAATGGCGCTCGATGCTTATCCTGCTACCCCAGGTTTTCGCGATAACGGCCCTTCCAATTCTTTCGATGGCGCAGGCCACTGATGATGGCAGGGACGACTTTCAGAACGGCATTGACCTGATGCAAAGGCTTACAACGTTTCTCGTCATCCCTCTGTTCGTATTTATCTTTTTTCTCTCGGAGTGGATAATGCGGCTTTATGGTGAGGATTTTGCAGGCGGCGCCATGGTTCTCGGCGTCATCGCGCTCGGAGTGTGTTTTCAGATCCTCGGCGGAACTATTGTGGGCACGGCGATCGCAGCACGCGGCCGGATGTGGCTCGGTTTCCTGATAAACCTCATATGGGGTGTGATTCTGATCTCCATCGTATATGCCCTGGCATCGGCGGGATACGGCGCGCAGGGTTACGCGATCGGATATTCGATTGCTTATGCGGTGCTCCTCGTAATCGGATACTGGCTGATGCGAAAGGAGATTCTGAGGAAAACGATCACGCGTGTTGTGTATACGGTAATGCTGCTTGTGGTGCTCGGCGGAATCGGCGCTGTTCTTCCGTCTGTATGGCGGGCGATAGTTGCACTTCCACTGTGTGCCGCAGGTGCATTCATCGGATTAAGACTGATTGGTTTCAAGTCCGTAAAGGAAATTTATCCCCGCATCATCAAGGCGCTCAGGCCCGAAAGCCGGGCTTCATAGGGAGTTTTTATCGAATCAGGCTCGGCTTTTTCTCGACCGCTCCGCCGCGGCTCGTTCGATCAGCAGTGAATACTGCTTGACGCACTTGCCTAAGCTATAGTTCTCGCGCACGAACTTGCTAATCTTTGAGCCTGCGGAAGCCCGTTCGTCCTCGGAGAGCGAAACGATTTTCCTTATTCCATCAGCAAGCGCTTCGGGTGAATCCGGCTCTACGATGATGCCCACTCCAGAATCGTCTGTGATTTCAGGCACGGCGCCGACGCTCGTCGCAAGAAACATCCGCCCCGCGCTTCCAGCTTCCAGAAGCGCCAGAGGCAGCGATTCCGTCCGGCTCGGAAGGACTACGCAGTCCGCCGCAGCGTACCATTCCTCAGGCTTGTCCGTTGAAAGAAGAATGCGCACGTGACCCTTTATCGGCTCGACGGTTTCTGCAATTTTCGCATCGAGTTCCTTATCCTGCACCATTCCCGTGTTTACCCAGAGCAGCTTCTTTTCGTGAAGGAAATCGCTTCCGAGCAAAAGAAGCGCTTCCGCAAGAATATCCTGGCCTTTCAGCTTGTGAATTCTGCCCGGCGTGTATAAGAGGAATGCATCGTTCGGGACGTCTAGGCAGTCACGGTTATCTATCCTATTCTTGTATGGTACAAACCGGAATCTTTTTTCGTCTATCCCGTTGGGAATAACAGCGAAACGCTCCTTCGGAAGCCTGTACTTTCCGTAGAGCGAAACAGCCGATGCTTCACTCGGAACGACGAGGAAGCTAGCGCGCCCGGCAAGCAATCCTTCGGTAATTGCAAGCATCGGCTCTGGAAGGCCGACGTGATGCACAGAGATGATGCAGGCGAGCTTTGGGAGTGTGAGCGCGGTCAGCAGAAGATGAAAGTTGAGTCCGGGGAGTACGCTCAATGCAACGTCAATATTCTCGCTTGCGAGCATTGAGCGGAGCGAGCGCCAGAAACTGGGATCGAAGCGACCGCGCTTTGGCAGCCTGTGGACTTTAATACCTGCATTCGTAAGGTTCTTTCCGGCCTTTCCGGGATCGTCCTTTACGGCGATTTGAGGATCGATGCGCGATCTGTCGAACGAATAGCAAAGGTTGAGTGCAAGTTGTTCCGCGCCACCGACACCGCGGCCTGCACCTGGATTGATATTGTTCAGAATCAGCAGCGTCCGCACAGTTTTGTCCCTGTTTGATCCGGTGCCGCTGTGGATGGTGTCAGGCATGACTTACTGAAATTAACTTGTTCCGCTGCCGGAACCATCAGATCCTGGTGCTGGGGTGCTCGAACTATCATCTTCAAGCGAGCGCATTACCGAGTACGCAGTAACGAGCGTGTTGAGCGGCGTGAGGATCTCGGAAACTTTGAACCGGAAACCCTTGGGTGGAACGTATATTACATCGCCCGGAAGAATCGCAAATTCGCTGCTTAGTGCAAGCCCCTTATGGATTTCCTTGAAGTTGATGCGGAAAACTTCAGGTTCTTTGTCAGGTTGGCGAAGGTCACGTGCCTGGCGGATAACAGCGATCCAGGGAAGATGGGCTTCGCTCGTTTCGCCCTTGGCAAACGCGATATAATCGAGCACCGTGGAATCAGGGGTGTAGTTGAATGCCCCGGCTTCGTTTACTTCTCCGAGGACGAACACGCGCTCCTCCCGCGGGATGACGCTGATCTTGTCCCTGTTTTCGAGCGGGAAATCAGCGATCACCGATGCATCATCAAGCGCAGGATATAGGTTCACAACGATTCTTTCGAGCTTTCCTTCGTTATTGTAGCGCTGCACGATCGTATTGGCCAGATCTGCGCCGTAGGTAACGCTGCCGGAGATGCGAAGTATGTCGCCCAGTGTCTCCTCAGACAGAAGCTCGTATCTTCCTGCACGCGTTACTCCCTCAATGTCAATGAACCTTTCGGGCGATGGAATATAAACAACATCGCCGTCCGCAAGCTCGAAGTTGAACTCGGAAAGCTCGCCCTCAAGCGTCAGGACGAGAGGATCAATTATTTCCACACGGCAGCGCGGATCGCTCAGTCGTTCTTCTATCCACGCGCGCCAGTTGCCTTTCTCTGCAAGAGAGCCGGTTTCGGACGGTGTTTTGAGCGGGGGCGGCCTTAAGCTGATTTCCGTCGCTTCGCCACGCGCAATAGAGGATGTCGAACTTGTGTTTGACCGCGAACTGCGCCCGGTGAGCTGTGTTATGAGATCGCCTCCGCCCCTGACGAGGAAAAGCCGTCTATATGCGCCCGTGCTTGCTTTCCTTAATTTCTCTCCGGAAACCAGATCGAGAAGGTGCGAGCCGTTAGTTAAGCCGAAGATGCGGCCTGGAAAATCCGGTCCGAATACGAAAATGTCGAATATGCCGTAGTTTCTTATCTGAATTGAAACGGTGGGGTTCTTGTAGTACTTCGTGTAATGGATTTTGAGCAGTTCAGAAGCTTCACGCGGTGTAAGTCCGCTCACGTCCACGTTGCCGATGTAGGGCAGGGCGATTTCACCTTCGGCATCCACCTGTGCTTCCAGGTTGTTCATCCTTTCGCCGTCGAAAAAATGAATAATAAGAAAATCGCCTGCAGCAAGCTTGTGTCTTGCTGCGTCCAGTTCCGGAGGCTCCTGCAGAATCTGGGTATCTACGGAAATCGCACGTGTGGGAAGAAATGTGATGCATAGCATGACCAGCGCAGTCGTTAGCAACGCGCGGGTGCAGGTGCCGAAAGAAAAACGGCAGCTGACGTTCTCAGAAGTACGAGAAAGGCTTACCATCAGGCGGGAGTATAACATATCAGCCCTATTTCCATTTCCGAAAACACTCGGCATTTCATGTGGAATTCCGTTGTCCGAAGCGTTCATCCTTTGGGCGGCAAGCGGGTATAATAATCTCTCGTATGAAAACGCCGGATCAAATCAGAAGGGTTGCTTTAGCGGTCTTACCTGCTATGCTGGATGCCATAACAAACGGCGGCATCGGCGCTAATTCGCGCTCCTGATTTATCTGCGGCACAGTGCGCAGAATTTATGCATTACCTCTTCTGTAGTAGAATCCCTGTTTTGAATGGGAAAAGGAGCCGATTGTGTACGAACAATTCTGTCCCGTAAGGGATGTCAAAGATAAGGTTGGAGAAACCGTGAAGCTCGCTGGCTGGGTGAGAACGAGCAGAATCCAGAAAAAGCTTGCATTCATCGTGCTTCGCGACGGCGTGGCAGAAATCCAGTGTGTCGTTTTTCAGCCCGATGTGTCGCCTGAAACTTGGGAAGCCGCCGAGAAGCTCACGCTCGAATCGAGCCTGATCGTCACGGGCGATGTGTCGAAACATCCGAAAATGGAGGGTGTTTACGAGATTCAGGTCAAGGAAATCGAGATCGTGAATCTCGCCGAGAATTACCCGATAAGCAAGAAGGAGCATGGCACCGAGTTCTTGATGGATCACCGACACCTGTGGGTGCGTTCTTCAAAACAGGCGGCCATACTTCGCATCCGCGACGAGATGATCAAGGCGAGTCGAGATTTCTTCTACGACAACGGCTTTTTCTGTTTCGATTCGCCTATCTTTACACCGAACGCTTGCGAGGGGACGACTACGCTCTTCGATGTGGATTACTTCGGCGAAAAGGTTTATCTGTCTCAGAGCGGACAGCTCTACCAGGAATCGGGGATTATGGCGTTGGGAAAGACATTCTGCCTAGGTCCGACATTCCGTGCGGAAAAATCCAAGACGCGCAGGCATTTGATCGAATTTTGGATGCTTGAAGCCGAGGCTGCATTCTACGACTTCGAAGACAACATTAAGCTTCAGGAGGATTACGTTTGCTACGTCGTTAATCGGGTGCTCGAACGGAGGCGCACGGACCTGGAAACAATCGAGCGTGATACCGTAGCGCTTGAAAGGGTAACTCACCCATTCCCGCGCATCCGTTATGCAGAGGCCGTCGAAATCCTTCAAGGGAAGGGATTCGATTTCAATCTTGGAGACGACTTCGGAAGTCCCGAAGAAACAGCTCTTGCAGAGGATTTTGACAAGCCGTTCTTCATCACACACTGGCCGGCGGATATGAAGGCATTCTATATGAAGAACGCTCCGAACGATCCGAGTTTACTTCTTGCAAGTGACCTGATGGCTCCCGAGGGTTTTGGGGAGCTGATCGGCGGAAGCCAGCGCGAGGATGATGCCGACGTGCTCCTCGAAAAGATCAAGAAGCATAAGCTTCCGAAGGAATATTTCGAGTGGTACCTCGATTTAAGGCGATATGGGAGCGTTCCGCACAGTGGATTCGGCTTAGGGATCGAGCGCACGGTTTGCTGGATCTGCGGGCTGCATCATATTCGCGAATCGATCCCGTTCCCGCGCATGCTATACCGCAAAACACCTTAATTCGGGTAGGGTGAGCGAAAAGCGGTTCAGCTCTGAGGAAACTCGTACAGAGATGCTGAAGTTCTCACCATTGCGATATCAGGCAATTCGCATGCTAAAATGAGGTTGTCATGGGTGACAGGGGCGGTTTTTCGGCACAGGCAAAGGAAGTCATTAATCGACTAATCGCGTTCTTCGCAGGATTCATTGAATGGCTTCGGGACGACATTGCAGCTCTCTTCAAATCGCTACAGTTCAGGCGCGCGGCAAGCAGCATAGCTTCTTTTTTCAAAGGCTTCTTTATTGGATTACCGAATATGCTCAAAAAGTTCTTCTCGGCGATTGCAACATTTGCTGTGTGGATATACGAGGATATCACTGCGTTCGTTAGGTCATTACCTACCGGAGATTCTGTCAGGGAAATCGGTTCATGGATCAAAGGACTTGGCAAATTCATCGCGCGCGTATCTAGAGATCTCTATTTGGACATTGTACATTTTCTTAAGTGGTTATGGCGCACAATTGCGGAAGTAACTACATCGCCTGGAACGAAATCCGGCTTGAGAAACATCGGCGCATTCTTCGCAGTCTTGTTTCTCTCAGTTGTCTCTTTCTTCGATCAATTGTGGTGGCTGATTGTTGATTTCTTCAAATCAGACGAATTCAAGAGCGCGATGAAAGCCGTCGGAAAGTTGCTTGTCGCATTGGGGATTGATATCGCATCTGCTGCAGTATGGCTCTGGCAACTGATAGTTGTTGCCGCGAAATGGCTGTGGAAATGGATCGTTGTTGCTTCCAAATGGCTGTGGAAATGGACAGTCATAGGTGCAGTGTGGCTATGGGGTGTTCTTTCCCGTTTCTTTGTCAGCCTTGCGAGGGTGATATCAGAATTTATGAAATCGCCTCGTACACGGGAGTTTATCGGAAGGTGTGGTGAGGGGCTTTCAATATTTGTAGCATCAGCGCGTAAGATCATCGGTAAGCCCGAAGTGATCAGGCCGATTTACTGGATAATCATATTTATTCTTGGCGGATCGTTTCTAAGGTGGGTTCTTTTCGTATACCCGGAATCGATGGCGCTCAGATTTGTCGGATCGGACGGCTCCATGATCGTTGAGCGCGCAATCGAGCTTGAAAACAGCACACGCACGGTAAACGCGCTGATTGTCTGTGGATTCGCTGTCGTAGTTTTGTTTATTTGGGGGATTACCGCGTTTATCAAGAGCAGTATCAGGCGGCTTGAGATTGCTGAGAAATCTGTTAGGCTGAACGAAAGGAGAAACATCGCGGGTATGCTTGCTGGCGCGATCGAGCAGCTCGGCGGCGACAAACTTGAGGCACGCATTGCTGCGGTATATATGCTGGAGCAGATCGCAACGGGTTCCAAGGAAGATTGCGGGGCGGTGTCTGCCGTTCTCAGCACTTTTATCCGGAAAAGCCCGGTGCGTTCTCTTGAGCGCGGGGAGGAATGTCCGGCTGACGAGTATTTCAAGTGGGCAAGGGGAGTTGAGGACAAGCAAGCAGGGGATTCTGCGGGAATCTCTGCTGTCGAAAGCATGGAAGCGCCTGGGCCTGATATTCAGGTCGCGCTCGATGTGATAAGGAGAATGAAACCTTAGAGAGCAAATGCTGTTTTGTGAAAGGTGATAAGTATGACTGACGAAGGATTGGCTAAGCTGTGCGATCAGGATCGTATGCTTGTTGAGAGCGTGCTCGGCGAGAATGAAACGTATATTGACAGTTTACACAACGATGCGGACAGAACGTTCGTTGCTGCTACGGATCTGCGCGTCGTTAGATGCGCGTGGAAATACGAGGACGGGGAAGCGAAACTGAAAAGTGCGAAGAGCTTCATGTACGATGACATAGAAAGTGCCTACTCACAGCTTGACCGCGATGCAAATGAATTCCATCTCATCATTGATCCGAAAGACGGTGATACGCTAAGCGTCATTAAAATGCCGGAGCATTTTTACAAGGAAGTCCGTGGATTCAGCGCACACATAATGGTTGAAATAAGGAAACGCGGAAAGACCGAAGAGAAGATGCAAACAGATGGCTCAAGAGTGGGAGCGATACTTGCAAATCTTGATGAGCTCGTCAAGCTCGCACAGCTCTTTCAGATGGGTGTGATTTCAGAAGAGGACTTTCAGGAAGCAAAGTCGATTATTCTGGAAAGGCGCGGCTAGATAGGAATGAAAGCGTCGGGACATATGTTTCTGAGGATGAAAAGCTACTAGCATCAACCAGGCATACCACACCTGTTGATTCACCAGTTCTATATGGAGATTCGCCCTGTGTGAATCACTCAAGCTCTATATCGTAGTCATCCGCGTGAAACGCAAGGAAGGCAGCAGTGCTCGCACTACACTTGGGGCAATCGCCAGGGGGTATATTGCCTTCAAATACATAACCGCAAATTGCACAGACGAACTGCTGATCCGAATCCAACACAAGTTGATTTTACACGATTTCGCGCTTTTTCACAACATTCACGAAAGCTGTTTTGTTTATTCTCACGAGTGATGCCGTATTTGCATAAGGAAGCAATCAAAGTAAAGAGCCTGCTGCAAGATGCACTGTTGTGACGCATCTGTTAGTTCTCGTCAATCAGTTGCCAATGCCCCTTCACCCTTGCCGAAATGATCCTCGAAATACTTGGTTACGAGCTTCGCGAAGAAAATCATTCTATTCGTCGAATTTAGCCCATGGCCATCTTCCGGAAAAACAAACATATCGAACTGTTTATCCTTGTTAATGAGCTCTGCGGAAAGCAGCATGAAGTCCTGCGCAAGCACGTTATTATCGAGGATACCGTGCACCATCAGAAGTTCACCCTTGAGCGCATCCGCATACGTAATCGGAGAGCTTTCCTTGTAGGCATCCTCGTTATCTTCCGGTTCGTCGAGCCTTTGCGTGACGTACCAGTGGTTGTAGTTGTGCCAGTCGTTGGGCGCGGACATCGCTACCCCGACCTTCCAGAAGTCGGGAGAGAGAAACATGCTCATATTCGTCTGGAATCCCCCGTAGCTCCATCCCCAGATGCCGATCCTGTCCGGATCGACGATGCCGCTTCGACGCAGGTATTCTACACCCGCGCGCGCGTCGGAATCTTCTATGTGTCCGAGCCTGCCGATCACCTGTGTTCGCCAGTTTCGCCCGTATCCGCTGGAGCCGCGATAGTCGATCGCAAGCACCGCATAGCCGAGTGTGTCCGCCATGTACGTATGAAGTGCATCGAACCAGGAGTGTCGCGCCAGGACATCCTGTGCGTATCCTGCGCCGTGAATATGAACTATAACAGGCCGCGTGTCGCCGTCTTTGTGATATGGCGGGAGATAGAGAAGTGCGTGAACGCGCCCAGGATGTTCGGTGTTCATAAACGAAATTTTCTCGGGGAATACCCATCGCCACCTGCGCCAGCTTACAGGCCTTGCATCGAGCAGAAGGCGGGTTTTCGCCTTTTCGAGCCAGAGAGAGTAGAGCGCGGGCGGCGAGCCGAAATCGCTTCCGTAGATGACTGCGATTCGCCCGGAATCGCTGATCCGCATTCCTTCGCCCCAGGCGCTGCCGAAACTCCACATGCCGGGTTTCAGCGTGATTCTCTTTTTTCCGCGCGTGGGGATGTCGAGCTTTTTTACGGCTCTATAGCTCGGACCGTCTTCGCTCGTTATGATGTATGCCGTGCGCCTGTCGTCGAGCACCTCAAGCCAGGTCACTTCATAATCACCAAATGTGATCTGAACAGGCTCGGGAAATGGTACTTCTGCCGGGTCTTCATCTTCCGCCGAATCGTTGTCATCGACTTCATCGCTTACGCTATGTTCAGTGTCCACCGATAATTCGGAATCAGCCGCTAGCTCGGATTCATTTTCAATTTCCGCATTCTCTTTCTCAAATTTTGCCTTCTCGCTAGCGAGCCTTTCGCCGAAGTTTACCGTATATACATGCGACCATCCGGTTTTTTCAAGGCAGGTTACGAAGCTGTCTTCATCCGGCCCCCAGAACAGTTGCGAGTAAACTCCATTGAACCATGCTTCATCGGTGTAAGAGAAGATTTTCACTGCTTTTCCTGCATCGAAATCGATGACTTCCCATACCGTCCAGGTTTCCGTGTCCTTTGAAATTTTTGAAACCAGAAGCCTGTCGGTGTCCGGAGCCCAAACCATACTTTCTCCATACACTTCTTCTTCACCGTCGGTTTCGATGAAGATGATTTCGGGCTCGTTTTCGGCTTCAAGGTTGATTATCCCGATTCGGCTTCTGCCGATCCTGTCGCCTGGACGCGGCCGCGTTATCGGAATCACGTTAACGTTTTCCTGCAAATAATCCGCCATCCAAGATGTCCTGAGTCCGCTTGTATCCTGTTGGTAGAAGCCGAGATAGTGGCCTGACGCGCTCCATTCAAGGCCATAGTTCGTCTTGCCGCCATTTGCGTCTGCCGTAAGCTGCCAGAGAGAGCCGTTTTCCTGGTTGCGTATCCATATTTCGCCTAACACCGAAATTCCGAGGAATCGTCCGTCCTCGCTGAATCGGATGTCGCCGACATGTCCTTCCATGTGCAAGATTTTCTCCATCGCCGGGAAATCGCCGTCTTTATCAAACACATTGATTCGATAAAGGTCGCCGCGATAGATGATCCAAAGATGCGCTCCGTCAGGATCCCAAGCTATCCGGCTGATATTTCGCTCGCGCTCGAGCGCTTCGATAATTTCCTCGTCAGTTTTCCGCTTATCGGCGTCTTTAATTTCTTCATTGGCTTTGATAAGCTCCTGATGCCTTGCTTCTTTGGTGTCGGTCAATTTCCTGCGCATACCGCCATCAGTTTCAAGGAGCCAAAGCTCCGAATATCCGCGCGCGTCTTCTGCCCACACACACGCGATCCATCCATCATCAGGTGAAATGCACATTCGGCCGGGAAGCTGGCCGTTGATATAGGGCTTGCCGAATGCCGCTTCAAGCGTGATGCGCCTTGTTTCATCGGCCTGTGCAGCGTCAGGATGGATGCCGATTGTTGCGGCAAAAATCAGTGACACTGATAGTGTCAGAACAAGGGCTCTTCCAGCGAGATTGGCAGTAGCTAGCTTCATCGTTTCTCCGAACAACAGAAGGAAAGTTATCATAATACAGTTAATGCCGCATAGCAAAAAAAACTCGTTTGCCTGTCGCGCTGAAGTTGAATCGAATAAGCAAGACTAGGGCTGGTTAATCGCAATCAATGCCCATAAGAAACACGATCACAAGTACGTTGTCGGCCTTTTTTAGATCAGAGATGCTTTCTACTGCAATTCGCCCTTCGATTTCAGGATGCCAGAAAGTTCTATCCCTGGCGTCGACGAGTACACGCAATCTCTCGATTACGCTTGGCGGAAGGCCTGCATCCAGGTAATATTTTCTAAGTCCGATGAGCCGACTGCGCGGGTGAGCGATCCTGGCTTTTCGCTTGCCGATTTCAGCGAATCTTAGTGGGAGCTTAATTCCTTCAAACGGTACCGCAATTACATCGCACTCTTTCTCAACCAATTCCTGCAGACCAGCAGTATTCGAGCCGCTCTCGTCAATCGGAAATTGCGATGATTCCAGGTCGCGTCCTGCAAGAATAACCGCTGCGATGCAAGACATGTCTGTTCGAAAGATGGAAAACTTGTTTAAGCAAAGGTCATGGCCGAACGGCTCCCCTGAAAGAACAGCGTTCTTATCAGTAAGGATTTTAGGCGGCAGCCAGATGTATTTACGTGATGCTTCGATGCCGCATGCTGCATTGCCGTATTCAGGCGAGTCGAGGAGGGCATCGATTTCCAGCATCGACCGATAATCGAAGGAGATGTTTCGTTCGGCAAGCATCCGCTTGAACAATGATGCCCGGACGGGTTCCGGGATGTATTTCAGCGGCTGTCGCGGAACAAGCCTGCCTTCAATGCGGGGTGCACCTGGAATGAAAATTCCTGGGAAAAGCTCGTCGAACCGTTTTGCATAAGCGCTTTCAAATTCCAGGGCGTATCTCTCCACTGCCTCATAGCTTTCCCGTGCAAAATTTGCAAACTGGGCGAGTTTTTCCGCGGCAGCTGGGAATGTTTCGGTCAGCGCCGGCATTACCTCGTTTCTGATTCGGTTGCGCGGAGAGTAGTTTGGGTCAAGGTTTGTAATGTCGCAGAGATATTCAATCGAGCTTTCTTTCAGCAATGATTCAAGATCGCCCTTTCGCACATCGAGAAACGGTCGTATGATGATACAAGCAGGGCTGAGGGGCTGAGAAACGGCCATTCCGCCCGCTCCCACAAGGCCTGCACCGCGTGCAAGGTTTATCAGTACAGTCTCAGCCTGGTCATCGAGCGTATGCGCAAGGAGAATAACGGCTGTTGAAGTATCTCGCTTAAGAACGCGGCGCGCGGTTTCGGCGAAAAACCGCCGTCTGAGCATTCTTGCCCGCGTTTCGATTCCTTTGCCTTTGAGGTCGTCGAATGCCTTCTTCTCAAGGCGTTCCGAGATGAATTCAACCTGAAGCCGCTCGGCGATAGTGTTGCACCAGTCTGCATCTCCCGCGGATTCATCCCTCAAGCCGTGATCGAGGTGAACAGCGATTATCCGAAGGTGATGCGGCGTGATTTGCAGCAGACGCAGGATGTTGTCACGCAGATGTGCGCATGCGCAGAGAAGCGCCGTGGAATCGGGCCCGCCGCTGAACCCCACGATGACGCATGAAGGAAACTGCGCGGCTTGCATATGTTCTTGCGGACGATCCAAGCCTTCCATGCTGCGGTGTTCATCGAGCCTGAGTGCGGCAATCACACGACGTGCAAGATCGTCCCATTGCTCCCGCAGGCGTTTCGGCAAATTGTCGATTACTTCGACCACGTTTCTATTGTAACGTTTAACAGCCTGAGCTGCGAATCGGGGCAGTTCTAAGCGAAGGCAACTTATCTATGGGTAGTTGCCAACTGCTTTTACAGCGTTTTGCGCGGAGATGAGCAGTCGAGTAGGACGGAGATGCAAATAGCGGGAACGGGATTCGAACCCGTGACCTAACGGTTATGAGCCGTTTGCTCTACCTCTGAGCTATCCCGCCATCCGTCTGAATTATATCAGACAGGTTTTCCAGGGCAACAGCTATGCCGATTCTTGAAGGATGCAGGCTGAAAGGCGGAAGTTTGCATAGCGCGCGCCTATGCCGCAGCAGGTTTTCACGTGATAGAATCGACGCGTGGCAAGATATAAGGCGAAGGCTGACAAGGCGGATGCGGGCAGGAAATCGGTGCCGTACTCAATCGGTGCTCGCATCTCGCTCTGTGTGGTGCTCGTGTTTGTAGTTGTTGCTGTTCTGGTTGCAGGGATTCGTGCGAATCCCAAGGTTTCCGCGGCATTATCAGGCATGATCTGCAAATCCGAAGGAATCCTCCCTGACTCCTCCCAGCGCACTTCATCAGGCGGCTTATCAGCGGAAGAAGCGCCGGAAAGCGGAGTTATCAAGGAAGAACCGGACAAGCCCAAGCTGCCTGAGGAAATCAGTATGTACGATGAATGGGTGAAAAAAACGCTAGATAATTCAAAGGAAAACAATAGCTACGCCATAATTGTTGATAAGTTCGCATACAGGCTCTATCTCGCAAAGACGGGAAAAATAATCGAGAGTTATCCGATTGAGCTGGGCTTCAATCCGACTGATGACAAGCAGATGGAGGGTGACGGTACAACGCCCGAAGGATTCTACAAAGTGGTTGAGAAGCGCGGTATCGGCCAGACAAGGTTCTATAAGGGATTTCTGTTGAATTATCCCAATGAGCTTGATAAAGAGGAGTTCAAGGATCTTAAGGCGTCTGGACAAATCCCGGCGGATGCATCGATCGGAGGGATGATTCTGATTCACGGGTGTGGTTCAGGCAAGCCCGGCAATGACGGTGGAATGAACTGGACTCTCGGCTGTGTGTCCTTGTCAGATGAGGATGTAGACAGCATTTTTTCGCATGTGAACTTGGGAACCCCCGTCACGATTGTGAAGTTCTGTTCCTTGAAGCAGCCGTAAGCGTGTTCCGCAATACGATGCTGATTGGTCGGAGGTTTTCTTAGGCGAATGGGATTATAAGATGTTTGTGGATTACTAGATAGTCCACATATGACGCAGCATCAGCGCGACGAAAAAGCTCGCGATGAGGAATGCCCAGCTTAGGTTCCTAATAATCTGCGCGAGTTTTTCTTCCCTACCCATCGCACCGCGCGATGATTCGGTCTGCCCTGTGATTGCAGCGCCGAGCCCTTCACTTCTGCGGTTCTGGAAAAGCGTGAGCAAAACTAGAACTACGCAGAGAATGAAGTACAAAAGCTTCAAAGCGATTCCAAGTGGCGAACTCATAGCGAATGAGAATGCTAACATTTTTACATTCGGAAATCAATACTGAGAGATAATTTCCAGACAATTCATTTCGGTGAATCACGGGTAGTGCGGTATCAAATGAAAGGAAATTCTCGATTCCGGCTTAATTTTCCTGTACAATATCAGTTCGCGGGGATGATGTGCTTTGCGAAAATGTGTTGTATAATGTTGCGTCTTGGCAGCGGGTTCAATCATATTTCTTTATGTTCTGCTATTGATAGTAATAGCGGGGATATCCCTGATCATTTTCTTCTGGTTGCGGGAAGGCAGCATTTTTCCTGGCGATCGTACAGAGCGCATTAACCGCGAGCTAATTACTGAAATCGAGAAACGCCTTGCCAGATTTGAGGAGATGATCACCGAAGCGGAAATCGTTGCGGCACGACTCGATGTCACGACAGCCGAGGCCAGGGATGTACTGAATAAGATGTTTCGAGCGGTTGAATCCGGCGGAAATGCCATCCGGAAGAACGACGCGCAGAGCGGCACTCCAGGCGAGGGATTTCAGGCAAGTCCGGGCAGTGCGTTTAATGAACAACGAAGGGATTACACGGCAGATTCCGGATTTGATGCCGCACGACCGGATGCCAGAATCCCTGTTTCGGATACTGGACAGTATTCAGTTATCGAGGATTCCGCCCCTTCAAAGCATGCGGTATCCGATGACGCAGCGCCGGATGCGAGTATTCGCAAGACATTTCGCATTACCGGCTTTGAACCACTTGAAGAGATGAGGGTGAGACCGGACAGGCTTCCCGACGATAGAGAAGCGTCCGCGTTTGAAGGATCTGCCCGATCCGGTTTTAAGGACGATTTATCCGGCATAGATTCTCATTCCGAAGTTGACAGAGAGGATGCGAGATTATCTTCCAGGCGCGGGCGCGGAGATCGTGAAAAGAAGGTCGCCGATCTCTATCAGAAGGGCTTAAGCACACTCGAAATTGCGCGTATGCTCAGCATCGGACGTGGCGAAGTTGAGCTTCTCATTGCGTTGCTTGGCTCAAGGAGGAAAGAAGGCAAGCCTGATTCTTGGCAGCGGAGGCGCTCACAATAGCTTTTAAGACAGGCAATCATTTGACTGGCATATAGTGGATTTTCATTTGTTATTTTTTTCGTAACAGGGAGGACCAGATGGCGATCAGGATTGGCATTAACGGTTTTGGAAGAATCGGCAGGCAATTTTTCAACCTCACACTTGATTCACCTGAGATTGAGGTCGTTGGAGCGAACGATCTTGTTGACGAAGAGCTACTTGCGCATCTTCTCAAGTATGATTCAACTTACGGTCGCTTCGACATCGACTTCAAGGTAGGCGATGACAGGTTCGAGTTTCCTAATGGATATTCGGTTCGCCTGTTCAAGGAAAAGGATCCTGCGCTGCTTCCGTGGGGAGATTTGGGTGTGGATGTGGTTCTCGAATCCACGGGTCATTTCAGGGATGGCGAGATGGC
>JAGGVC010000073.1 GCA_021158185.1 bacterium
CATTATAAGTATACCCGAAACTGCGTGCACTGTAAAGGTTGCCCGAAATCGCAAGCGCAGTCCGGTTCCCCGCCGAATCGTACGTGTGATCGAACTGGAACCGGGTGGTCGGCTGCGAGTGCCCAACTTCGATTCCTCAGCAGTGATGGCTGTCGATGAGCCGCATATGCAACAAAACCGGCATTTCTACCGTCAAAATGAACCGTGCGGGCAGCGCAGATGTGTGAATGTGCATCAACACTCGCGCCGGAACGTTGTATTCAATTCTGTCTGCCAATGGTGCGAGATGGTCTGTAAACCGATACTTTTCGGGCATAAAGGCTAAAATAGTGTTGTCAGGCCGATGATCAACATCGGCGTTGTCGTAACTGCTTATGGAAGCTGCGCAATTCAACTGGGATATCGTCTGGAACATCGTCATTCTCGCGGTCATAATCTGGCAGGCGAGATGGGTGTGGCTCGACGCGAATGCGAAGTACGGGCGCGGGCCGTTTTGGGGGCTTGCCGCGCTGTTCCTGCCCGGCTTAGGATTGATCTTCTACCTGCTTTACCGCGACTCTGAGCTTATGGAAATAGACATGGCCGACGCGGAGCTTGAGTACAACTTCCAGATTGCCGACAGGGTACAGGTGCGCCGCGGCTCAGCCCACCGTCCCGTGAGGAAAGAATCATGGCTTTGGCGCAAAACGAGGCTTAGACATGTAAGCCGGCGTGACAAGCTCGATGCAAAGGAGATCCGCGAGAAGGCCGCGCAGGTCGAGAACGAGCATCCGATGCTTGCGAAGGAACTGCGCGAGAAGGCAGACATGCTCGACCCGCCGAGACCGCCGCGCAAGCCATTCAAGCAGAGATGGAAGGAATACTGGGTCATCCGGCGCGACCTGCACGAAATACGCATGAAGCGCTGGCGCGAACGCAGGGAATACTTGAAACGCCCGAAAAAGCTCCGCAAGTACGAGGAATTCGCCGAACGGCTGAATAAAACGCCGATTGTGGATCCAACGATGGAAGGCTTGATCTTCGAGGGTCAATACGAAGTGGCAAGGGAACGTGCCGTAATCAACCTGCAGATCGCCGAGGAATCGGAAGACGAGCGAAAGAAAATCACATACCGCCGCTACCTCGACCAGATCGAGAACATCACGCACAGGTATTTCCCGGATGAAGTCTCAAAAGACGAAGGAATCGAGCGCCTGAACCTCAGCAATGATGAGGAATAAGATCAGGCATCGACTTTGACAGATAGCATCGGTTTTCCTATGAAAGCTACGGCAAAAATGCGCACTCGTCCGTTGCACAAGCCTTGAGCCGTGATAACATGCCTTGGCGTGAATCTAGAAAGCTATGTGCGAAGCTCGCTCAAGGAGCTTCATTTTCATCCCAGGCGGCTGCGCGGCCAGAATTTCCTCGTCGACGAATCCGCACAGGAGGTTCTCGCCCGGCGCGCCCTGCTCTGCCCCGACGATATCGTTATCGAAGTCGGCACGGGGCTCGGAACGCTCACTCGCAGACTTGCACGGGAAGCCGGACAGGTGTTCACGTTCGAGATCGAGGATTTCTTCTTCCCGTTCCTCGAAAGGGAATTCGCGGACTTCCCGAACATTCGCCTGATAAAGAAAAGCTTCAACAGTTACAGCCTGGGCGAGCTTCTTGAGGAGCTCGAACTGGATAAGCCTGCTGATGACGCTGCACTACAATCGAGCGACAGCCCGCCTGACGCTTCGCATCAAGAAGCGCTATCCACGCGCAAAGTAAAAATCTGCGCCAACCTGCCTTACCAGATTTCTACGCTTTTCATCCGCGCCGTCATCGAATACGTCGAATGGATCGATATCGTGTGCGTGATGCTCCAGCGCGAGGTAGCGGAAAGACTGGCAGCCGCGCCTGGAAGCCGGGCGTACGGCAGTCTTTCCGTATGGGCGCAGACCTACTACGGCATCGACCTGCTATCCGAAATCCCGCCGGAATCGTTCATCCCTCAGCCGAAGGTCAAGAGCACGATAATCGCAATGACGCCGCGCGCCGAAATCGAAAGCGAGAGTATTCCTGAATCCGGGTTTTTCTTCGAGCTTGTCAGCGGTATATTTCAGCACCGCAGGAAAACCGTTGAAAACGCGATAAAGGGCGCATTTCCCCGATTCTCCATAAGCGAAATATCCAAGGCGCTAGACGCTGCCAAGATTCCTTCCAGAACAAGACCCGAACAGATCGACCGCGTGTCACTTATCAAGCTTGCAAATGCGCTCGAAGATTCACGGGCAAAAGACGGTACAGGAATCGGAGATGATAAATGAACGATTCACCGGAAATGAGCGCAAACACCGGATCAAGGCTCTTTATCGTGGGGACGCCGATCGGCAACCTCGGCGACATCACCATACGCGCGATCGAAACGCTGCGCGCTGTGGATATAATCGCCTGCGAGGACACGAGACGCACTCGAAAACTTCTCTCTCACTACGGAATCAGGAAGAAACTCGTGAGCCTTCATTCGCACAGCAAGGCGTCGCGCGTCCGCGATGTAATCGGCCTTGTCGAAGCCGGAGCTTCTGTCGCATACGTCACCGACGCCGGAATGCCGACACTCAGCGATCCCGGGCACATGCTCGTCGTCGCGGCGTTTGAAAAGCAACTTACTGTCGAAGTGATTCCCGGGCCGAGCGCGCTTACAGCCGTTCTCGCGTATACTCAGTTTGAATCCGCAAGATTCACGTTCGAGGGCTTTCTCCCACGCAAAGGCAAGGAGCGCGCATCGAGAATCGCCGCTATCGCCGCGCGGGAGTCGCCGTCCGTCATATTCGAAGCACCCGGCAGGATCGGAAAGCTTCTCGATGACCTTGAGGATGCCTGCGGAAAGGAGCGCCGGGTCCTTGTCGCACGCGAGCTTACGAAAGCATTCGAAACCGTCGAATGCTTCCGGCTTGCAGATCGAGAAAGTGCAAATCTTCCTGAAAAGGGGGAGTACAGCATCGTTGTCGAAGGCGCCGCGGACGATAACGTGCGGAAAGACGCGCGTGTGAAACAAATCAGCCAAGCCGTCGTCCAATTAAGGCAGGATGGTGTCTCGAATCGTGATATACTAAGAGTTTTGAAGGCTATTGAACCTGAAATTGCGTCGTCTGTGCGAGGTATGGTGCTTGATGATGATGTCAGAGAAAAGTGAAAATGTTGCGAAATCAAAGTCGAATCCGGGCTCGGTAAGGAGCGGCGTAGGCCGCGCCGCAGTGATACTCATCATATGCCAGGCAGCTTTCTGGGTCATCTGGTTCTCCATGCTAGAAGCGACCAGCTCAACGGATCGCGGCGTCCGGCTATTCCTCCTCAACCACGCGCCGGACGAGCTTGTAGTCGTTAACGCCGACAATGGCCAAATAGAAAAGCGTCAGGCGATTGCCGACGGACTTCGCCAGCTTGTCTTTTCTACCGACGGAAAGCTTGCATACATCTCGAATGCGGTTGACGTTACCAACAAGATCACCGTGCTCGACGCACATAGTTTCCTTATTAAAGAACGAATTGAAGTGGACGGCATCCCGCAGGATCTTGCGATTTTCCCGGATAACTCAAGACTAATCGTCGTAAACGGAGCCAAAACCGATTTTATGGCAAACGGCTTCGATGTGTACAACCTCAATCAACCCGCCGGCTCGAACAAGAAAAGCAGAGCAATTCTCTACCGCGCGCGCGAGATGAAGCTGGTTGAGGAAGTAAAAATCGACAACAGAACAGGGCTTATCTATGCAATCGATTCCAAAAACTCAAAGATTTGGGTGTACGATTTTTCGAGGCGCGAGCTTGTGGATCGAATCGAACTCAACACCGCTCCGATAGACATGTACTTCCCACCCAAGGGCGATTATTTCTTCGTTTCGACTATTCGCCGCGAGATGATTTTCGTCATCAGCAGATACTCAAGGAAAATTGTGAAGCGAATAAACGTGGGCAGATGCCGCCAGATAACTTCGAACGAGGATGGCTCGATTCTTTACGTTCCCTTGCTCGAAGTCAAGCAGCTTGCTTTGATCGATGTGAATGAAGGTTTGAAAATTGGAACAGTAAATATCCCGCGACGGTGTGAGGTTATCGAAATGGGGCCGTTCTATGAAAGGCTATATCTCATAGACACTTCCGGCGATGGATGGCTTATGGCTCTCGATATTTCGAGCATGGATTTGAAGAACAACACCATCAAAGTCCTATATGAAGAAAAGCTCTTCGGTAACTTCAGGGATATCGACGTAAGACCGCTTGGAGACTAGGTTTCTATGGTTCCATTCGACTTTCCGGGGTTTCTTATTTCTGCGGTTATCGTGGCCGTCGGAATCTGGGGCTGGAGCGCCGAAAGGAAATTCCAACGATATCTCAGCCCGGCCGATCGGTTGTGGGCAATTACTCTTGGCTGGATCATCAATTTATGTCTTTTATTCTTCTGCATCGTGTTCACTTTTCGCCTTTATACGACGCCAAGTATCTTCGCACTGATCCTGTCCGTCCTTGCTGTTTTTCTAATCGTTCTTTTCATTTACCTCTACGTGCGCTGGAAAGTTTCACACAAGCTCATTGGAAGAGAAGCGAAGAAAAGCGTGGAAAGCCTGAGATCCGAACTTGAGAAAATTGCGAAAAAGGCACACGATGATGGATCATCATCATCGAAGGGAGGCAACGAGCAATGATGGAATTATTGGCAACATGCGCTACATTCAGTCCGGGGATATGCAATGTGGCCTTTCAAGCCGGTCAAACCGGCGCTGCGACTACATTTAAGGCACTCATCGTCCCAACGATTTTCATCATCGTCTTGGTTGTTGCTCTGGTTCTCGTCATCCACTATGTCAAAGAAACGATGAAACGCAATCCGGTGGCCGATCTGGACAGGCAGTTCCGCGCTGAAGAAGACACACTGCTCGCGCTCGCCGATGCCAAGAAGCGGGAGCGCGAGAAGCTTGCCAAGGAAGCCGAACTCCAGGAGACAATAAAAAGGGAGATGGGCGAGCTCGAAGTCGATATGAGCGAGCACTTCGACAAGGCTTGCCCCCAATGCCTGCTGGAGCTTGGTGACGACACCGAAATAGTTGTTGTTGTCGAGCAGAATATCGCCATCCATCGCGCGTGCCTGAGCGACTATCTCGCTCTTAACGCGGATGTCAGGAGCAAGTACCTGTACCTGTATCCCGACGAGAAATTCGCAATCTTCGATGAGTTTGTCAAAGAAAACCTCTGAGATATAAGCCCGGTAACCTATCCTGGCACTTCTCAACTGCTATGCAGCCCTCTCCGTCCTCGATATAAAGACCATCACCATTTCTCTATGCGGAAAGACAGGCGCAGTTCAGCGCGAGCAAAACGAAAGCGTAAGGCTGCGGTATATGAACGGCGAAGAGGGTTTGGGAAGGCGATGGATGCGTCCTTTTTTTCGCTAGCCTGTTTCGCGATAGGAACTGAAACGAATATCTACCCAGATGTGCTCGCTTCCAGGCTCATCTGCATCGCTTTCGGATATGTCATTTATATTCTCCAAGAAAGCTGTTGCAGGAGAAACTCCCTTCTGGCGGTTCATAAAATCCCTGAAGCTCGGTTCAAGCGAGCGTGGAATTATGATGTGCACTTCGGTAGGAAGGCTTCTCGTGTATTTCACCCACGGCGCTTTTCCGTTGAGAATGCTGCTTTCGGGCGGGCTCACCGTCGCACCCTCAAAAATGTTCGTCTGGTTGAAGAACGGCGCGACGACTTCGCGTACGACCTCGCCACTCTGGTAACTGGTTAGAACTTCGGTGAAGAAATCCTCCGGCGCAACACCGACCACATCGAACTCAATACGCTCGGACGCGTTCGCACCGAGAGCAGGATTCACTGAAAGCTCGCCGGATTCGGCACTGCGGGATGCGGCTGCATCTACCTGGACGATGTACCTCTCGGTCTTGTTGAGCTCCTCTACCGCCCATTTCACGCCGAAAGCCGTACCGCCCATCAGGAAGCTCACGAGGATGAGGGCAAGTGTGACGGTTGCATAGTTCAGGCGGTAGTTTCGCTTCGGCGGAATCACTTCGCGTTCCACTCTGTGAAGTAAGTGCTTCTTGAAGTTGTCGTTCAGGATTTCAACCTTGGGAAAATGCTGAAGGTAGCTTTTTATGCGCCTTTGCGCAGCAACCTCGGAACGAAGGGACAAATCAGATTTGAGCTTCTCGTCGAATTTGGCGCGCGTCTCAGGATCAAGACGATTGTCGAGATACAGGCTGATAAGCTTAATAAACTCCTTTCGTCCCACTATAGCTTCACCTTGTCCCTAATCATGGAGCGCGCGCGCGAAATACGGCTCTTCACGGTCCCGATGGATATGTCGAGGATTTCAGAGATTTCCTCGTACGAGAGCTCGTTCACTTCGCGCATTATCAAAACATCCTTGTAGATCGCGGGCAGCTTTCTGAGCTCATCGAGAATATCGTTGGCAATTCGCTGATGCTCGATGAGTTTCATCGGGTTGTTTTCCTTGCCGGCCTGTGCGTCGATGATGTCAATGGATCGATTCTCATCATCACGCTCGACGGGCACGAAAAACAGCCGGTTGAGCATCGACCGTCTCCTCGCGTAACTTCTGCAATAATTCAGCACAATCTTGTATACCCAACTTTCGAAGGAAGCTTCACCCCGGTACTTCTTTATGAAGCGAAAAATGCGGACAAACACCTCCTGGGCGATGTCCTCGATATCGACGTTGCTCCCCAGATGCTGGTAAATCAGGTTGAAGATGTAACGCTGATACCGCGTGATCAGTTCGTCGAATGCTTCCCTCTCGCCAAGCTGGCACTTCGCGATCAGTTCATTCATTTCGGTAGCGTTATACCGGTTATCCACAGAAATTACAGCCATAACCATGACACAGACTTAAGACCGAGGTTCCACCCATCAGGTTCCCACCCCAATCTGATCAGCAACAAATAACGACAAATTGTATCATGTATTTACGTAGTATCATATTGCCGATGGATATCTTCGGTTTCGCGCTGATGATCGCGCGCATCAGGAAGCTGATCGCTGATCACCGAGTTACGGACGCTCTCGATTTCGGGAGGAATCGGTTCGGCCTGATTCTTTCGCGCGCGCGAAACGAGCATCTGATCGCCGTCTCAGTATCACCCGATTCACCGATGATGACCGCATGCTCCCTCTCGACCGCAGGGGATACCATCCTTGATGCTGTCGAATCCGCGCGCTCTGTCGCGCCCAAAGAAAGATGCAGCTTCACGCGCGCTCTCGCGTTTCACCTTGAGGGAGCAAAACTCGGTTCCGTCGATCATCCCGCCGGCGAACGGCGCGTAGAGCTCGAATTCATCAGGCGCACCGAATTCGGCAAGGAAGTTCATCGCAGGCTCATAATCGAAATAATGGGACGTCACAGCGGAGCGTTCATCATCGGGGACAGGCGAATGGTGATAAGCATCGCGAGGAAATTTCATCCGAGCAGGAACGCATTCAGGCGCATCGAAACCGGGCGTCCTTATCCACCCCCGCCGCCTCTCTCGAAACCATCGGCATTCGGTATTTCGAATACAACTCTCGAACGGGCACTTGCCGCTACTGCAAAGGAAAACTATACAAAACCCGCGGAGTCCGTCCTGCCGGCAGCATTGACCGGAATCGGACGTGAATTTGCCGGAAGACTTCTCCACACAGCCGATATTTCACCCGCCATTCCAATTGCCGATCTTCTCGCTACACCCGAACACATTGATAAACTGACGAGTGTGCTTTCGAGGCTTAAAGAGGGAGATGGCCTCTGCGAGGTGCTCGGCATAGAAGAATCCGCCGATCCCGCGGAATTCTACTTCGCGCGGATTGCAGGATATTTTGAACGGAAAGACTATACGCGCGCACCGCCCGCGGATGCGCGCGATCAACGCCAAAAGGAAATAGAACGCGCGATAAAGCGCGTGTCGCGCGCGCACGAGCTCGATAAACTCGGCGAATGGCTGATGGCGGTTTCCGGCGAAGCGGATGAGCATGGAGCGCCTATCACAAATGAGCGTCGCGCGGAAGCACTCAAACTTGCAGATGAGCTTGGCATTTCCGAAGCCGTGGGGATTCTGCTTGCGAAATCCGAACCTCCCGAAATAACCGCTGGATACCTGTTCAAAAAGGCCGAGCGCTACCGGCTTGCGCTTCCAAAACTGAAGCAGATGCTTGCAACAGCGGCGAAACAGCAGCCTGCGGCCAAGGAACCTCGCCGTCCCGATGGAGAATCAGCCGAAGAAAAAGCTGAGTTCAATGTGAGAACAGGGAAGATTAGTGCCGCGCTCTCAAGCCTCAGGAAGCTAGGCATCAGGCATCGCCTTTACACATCGAGCGACGGCATCCCGATCGTTCTCGGTCTGAACGCAAAAGCGAACGATGCGTTTCTCAAGAAATACGGCTCCACGCCCAACTGGTGGTTCCACGCGCGCGATGTACCGGGAAGCTGGGTGATCGCGTTGACCGGCAAATCCGCCCTGCCCGACCGCGCGCGCATCGAGTGCGCGATCGTCGCAGCGGCGCACAGTCAGGACAAAGATGAATCACGGGTCGAGGTCAGCTTCACGCAGATGAAATTTCTCCGTAAGCCCAAAAAGGCAAAGCCCGGCACGGTGCTCGTGCGGAATGAGAAATCCGTTACCGTCGACCCCGCTGAATTCGCCCGCATCAAGGATCGCCTGAGCCGCACGATGGCCTGACCGGACGGTCAATCGCCGTAGAGAATCTGTATCCACTGTAGCCTTGCACCCTCCGGGAACCAGATCTCCCTGCGGTTTCCGCCGTCGTAGTCCATTTCGATGAACTTCCCGCTGTCCTTGACAACGACCTTCTTCGCACGGATGTCGAGATCGTAGAATCCCATGTTCCCCCCGCGTCTCAGCTTTGTGACATGGGTAAGGTCGTCCATCGTAAGCGGCTCGTCGCCCGCGATTCTGTCGAGAGAAATGCTGTAGAGCGCATACCTGAACGTCGGCGGCGGCTCTGGATAATCCTCGTCAGGGCTGGGCCTGTAGCTCTCGGTCTGTATGAAGAACAGGTAGCCGTTCAGCGTGTCGATCCTCGCCCGCCTGATATTCACAGGAGTCTCAAGCCTAAGCCTGATGTTCTCGCCATCCTCGTCAACGGCAATGATGGCACCGACGAATTCCATGCTCTGTGCATCCTCTGCGATAATCCCGATTTCAGGGCCGGGCAGATCGAAAAGCCCCTTAGGTTTCTCCGCAAGCACAAGTTCGACCGCTATATTGCGCTTATCGGTCATCATACCGAGCAGATGCTGGTTCTGTTCATTCCAGTATGCGGTTGCGTACCAGGTTTCGCCGGGCATAAAGAGCACGTCGCGGATATTCTTCACGCTTGGCAGCTTCGTTATGCTGCCGGCCTTTTCGCCGTCGACATAATAGACGTTGTGGCTGAAAAATGCCCTTTTCAACCCACCAAGCAGCGGGATATTTGCAGCATCATCGAACAAATCAGGCTTCCTGATCATTGTGAAGTATACTCTGTCATTCGAGCCTCCCCATATGCCCGTCACCCCATATCCGACGGAAAGAGGCACTCCGTCAAATCCGCGCGAAACAATCCTTATCCTGCGCTCCGGCCCGCTTAGAAGCATCAGGCGAGCCTTGTATTGACTGTGGTTGAATAAATTTTCGGGAAACTTCATTTTTTCCTGTTTCTTGAGAAAGAACAGCTTTGTCTTATCGGGGCTTGCGGCAGCCACAACTTCCTTCGAAAGCGTGCAGAGCGTAACAACGTCCTTCGTATGAGGTGAAAAAGCTACGAGTTTGTCGTTCTCAGGTGCGCCCAGTTCGACACCGACGAAAATCGCTCCTGCATCGAGCATCGGCGCAAGCTTCGCGGCAATCACGGCGTTTTCACGAGCGGCAACACCAAGATTGATGAGATGCCACAGCGCAAGAACAGCGAATACGGCGGCGAGAATTAGAACAACTGCCGCGATGCGCTTTAAGAGATCAACCGGCTTGAAGATGTCCATCGGCGCTTCACGGCGAAGGATCGAGCTCTCGTTCGATTTTATCTGTGCGGTGGGTGGAGGCGGCGGCGGCCCTCGCCTCGATGAGCGCTCGAATGATGGGTCTTGTTTCTTCGGCACGGATGAATCATACCAAGCCTCTCAAAATCCGGCAACAGGGGGAGCACAAGTCGCGGACGGATCGTACGTAATCGCGTTGGTGCGTCCGGTCTTATCGTAATACTTGCGCTTTGCTTCGAATCCTGCGCATCAACTTTCGTCGTGCGCAAGTTCTTGTCGTAAGTCACCGATGTTTCACGTGACAGCGGATCGCTAGACGTGAGTATCTGCCCGCGTAAACCTTCGCCGTTTCGCCATGATTCTCCTTATCATTCCGCTGATCATAGCCCGATGTTTCTGCTGGACTATTTCGCCCTAAATCTGTCCAAACCAATGGGGACAGTCCAGAGGGCTTGACATTGCAGCCAGAAGCTGGTAACATTCCAATACTTTCTGTCTCTCAATGAGAGGCTTGACGGATAGTGTTGTTCGATTTTCATTGTGCTTTAATCTTATAGGAGGAAAGTAAAATGCTGAGAAAAGTAGCTTGGATTTGTCTGACAATATTGCTGGCTTTACCATACGGAGCTTGGGCTACTTCGTACATTTCAATTGTTGCTGTTGATGCTGGTGAAGAATACTCAGTTCGTACTGCATGGATTGAATCGGAAATCCCTTACATTGGAACAATGGGAGAAACTTCATTCACAATTAACGTAACCGAATCAAACCCCAATGACATCGATACGTGCTGGATTTATATGGATGCATCCTACACAACGGGCACAAGCAGAACATTCACGGCTTCTGATTACAGAATGGTTCACGGGGTTGTTGTTATTAAATACGATAACGATACTTACGAGCAAAAGGAGTTTAGAATCCACCCAGCCTGGGATCCCGAGGCGACGCCATCCACAGGATCTACACCTCCTCCTGTAGGCCCCACGAGTTTTCCATCGGATCAAACTGCCGCAGGATACATGTCGGATGTTGCAGACGGAGCCCCAGATGGACCAACGCAACTAACTGAATACTGCTGCTGTGATTCAGCGTGCAGTCCAGCGATTGCTACACGAAACGAATGCGCCGGTACTGCTCCTAATTGCACGGGAGACTTAGAATGCCCGTAAAAGAGAAGTGAGCAGGATTCCATATACAACCATGATATAGGGGAGAAATGAATATGAAGCATCTTGGATTGTACGTTGTAGCTGTTCTATTGGCAGTATTCCTTTTACAGCCTGCTTTTGCAGAGAAAGAGTCTTATCCGATAATTACTGAGCCATCTGGAATTGCGGAAAACCTTGGTGAACCTTCAAGAAGTTTACATAATTTCCTTGCCGCTGGGGCGCATGAGGCGCAAATTCAGCAGCTAGATGCGCTCAGACAGAATGATGCGCCCTGGCACTGCTGCTTTGTTTTAGGGGTTGCTTTTGCGCTGGAGGAATACTGCATGCGGGAACTTACATTCCCAGACAGCGCAGAAAAGCTCTATCAGTCAGGTTATCTCATTGATGGTTGGTCCGACGATGGTCTGAAAATTGTTGATTTCCGGTCGGAAGAAATCAACTCCTATGACGACCGAACACTGATTTATGCTCCCAAGCCGTTTGGCGATGCCCGGATGATTCGAGTGCCGGGACGGCCCTGCGGCGTAACAATGTTGTCGCTTTCTGAGTATTCCCTGCTTATCCCGGAGGAATACAAGAGCATTTGGGAAACAAAGCCGGAGGGACCGGCAACAAACTGGGTAGAGCCATATTTGGCGTTTGCCTTGTTTGAGATTACACATGTGAATAGTTTTGATCCAGGGAGGACGAGATGCGCACTTTCTTAGCTTATTGTGTTGTTGTTTTGCTTTTAACCGTCGCTTATTCCGCAATTGCCTCTACAAGTAAGTACAGTAAGTACGACGGTAACAGTGTTGTAACTGCAAACTCCGGCTTGTCCGTGGGTGTGCAGCCCATCAAAGATGTAGAGTCATCCATCAGGGTAATCAAAGAGCTCCAGGGCGAACCCTTCATTGGAGTCTGGGGGGGGAAGCCGTTTATGCTCACGGTGAATGGCAGCGACCCCACCGAGTTCGAACGTGCTCACGTCCTAATTGCTATTTCCGATGGTGAAGTATACGACGTCACCGAAGGCAGATCGCTCATCTATTCGTGCGATTACCTAGCCTTGTATTACGTGCTGGTGATTGCTTCCATTGAAGGGCGTGAACCTCTTACATGCTCCTTATGGATCCAACCTGCTTGGAGAAAAGAGGATGTGAAGTTTATTCCGGTCGAGCGTCCGAAAATCAAGAAGCCGCTCTGTGAGGACGAAGAGATCCAGGAGATCATCGATTCCTGGTGGGAAACAAAAGTGCTAAAACTTGAGGAAACAAAGGGCAAGTAACGACGTTATCTGCCCTTTGCCCAATGAGCATGGAAAGTTGCGCGAATTCGGGCAATGCACATAAAAAGCATTACCGAACGAGAGTGCTTTCTCGTGGCAAGATAGGCCGGTTGTGAGGAGTTCTACTGGCGATGGGGGCAGACAATATTTGGCGCCCTCGCTATGTCCTTAAAACGAGATGCTCCATTGTTTCGAGATTGTGTTCACCCAGATTGCGGCCCAGCCGACGTACTTCGCCATCGGCACGAGGAAAAGCTGAGCTAGGAGCGTGCCCAGAATCTTGGTCCAGATCAGATAGAAGTTCATGACCTTGATGTCAATTTCGGGGCGCTGGCCGTTTATGCACTGATCCGTGATGAGCGCGGCCGTGGGGTCGACCATTATGAACAGAAGGAACGTTGCGATTCCGTTGACAAGCCCGGAGAGCGTTCCGGCGGTCGCACGAAGCTCCGGGTGCATCGCACCTGCAAGCAGCGCCGAGAGAACGCCGATCGTGTAGAACGTGGTGACGAGCAGATGCCAGAAAAGGAAGCCCGTCGGGATCGCGCGCCAGTTTGTATATCTCTCGAAATGCCTTCTTCCGGGCAATCTCAGTCTGAAAAAGTTGAGCGGATTGAGAATCCTGATCATCGCCCGAAAAACGCTCTTTCTCGTCTCGAACTCGATGATGACTTTGGAGAAAACCGCCTGAAAAGTGGGCGTCAGGAACGCGCCTATCATCGCGCCGAAGGTGTAGGCGAGTATGAGCATCCGGAACCTGGGCTCGACGATCTGTTCGGGTAGAAGGTAGCTGTTGTAGTTGGCAGCGGCAGAGATCGGGCCGATGAACCCGCTTCCCGCCTCGTTAACTGCGCTGTCCACCATCCCCCCGACGAACGGCGCCTGGACCATGTTGCTCATGCGGGAGAACACCATGAGGATGTTGAAAAGTGAAAGTGCGATGGCAAGCCTTTTGGTCAGCACTCCCGAAACGCGGATCGAGAGGTTGAGCGTGTCGACGATGCTCATTATGGTCAGGAGACCGAAGACGAAGAGCACGACGCCGTCCACACAGAAAAGGTCGCCGAGAAATGCCATCACATACCCCTCATATCACATTCCCCGTTGCATATCCGCCACTTCTGAAAACCCGCGATGCGATGTTTCTTTCGGGTGCTTTGATATTGCTCGCACTTAAGCGAACAGCATTCACCTGCGGGATTTCGTGGGTAAGAAACTGGAAATCGCGCTTCCGCACGACTCGCGGGCAATGACGCAGGTACGACCGCCACCAGAGCTAGAACCATCCTTCGGGCGGCGGGTTGATTTCACCTTCGCTTTCGCTTTCGCCCGCGCCTTCATCACCGCCGTCTTCGCTCTCGCCCGCGCCTTCATCACCCTCGCCGGCACTGCCTTCGCCGGATTCCGTTTCTTCCACAATCCCTTCCGGAGCTACGTCCACATCGCCGCCTGTGGCATCGGCAGGTATCTGCTCGCTCCATTCAAGCAGGCTCCTGAATCCGACCGGAACCCCGTCCGTTGCAAGGAATTGCGCTTCAAACCTGTATATCTTCCTTGAAGCTGGAAGGCCGTTGTTTTCTTTGCCGTCCCAGTAGGCGGTGAATTCGAGCGATTCGCCCGCGGGGATGGTTATGGAATCGACCTGGGGAACCCAGTAATGCCAGAAACCGTGATTCCATACTACTCGGTCGTCCTCCTTGACGAAGAAATCGAAGCGCTGGTGAGTCGGGAAGTTCACAAGCTCGTTCACTTCGCCCTGGTTCGTAACGACTAGTCTGAACTCGTAGATCTCAAGCCCATCCCTCATTCTCGGAAGCACCACGAACGCATAGTGAAGATCATCCTCGGTAAGTTCGGCGATACCGATGTATGTCTCGTCAACCATCGGCGGCTGCTCGACGGGTTCTTCGCCGGCGGGAATTCCTGCGTCCGTCGGCGCGCCCGTATCCACATCCTCGATGTTCATTATCCCTTCATCGGGAAGTTCCACAACACCGCCGTCCGTGGCGATTCCCGAATCCTCAGTGGGTTCAACCGCGGGTTCCTCGTACAGCGGGACGTAATGCTCGGTCGGGACTTCATCGGGAAGTTCCGCTGAAGGCTCGGAGAGAAAGTACACGCGCCCCTCGACAACGGGGCTGATCACCGTGTGCTGCCTGGCGTAGTTTTCCGCCGCACCTCGCAATGTTTCTCCTGTATATACAAGGGGTTTCAACCTCTGGAATATGCTGTAGCCGTCTCCACCGCCTGCAACATAGTCCGTTGTTACAACGGTGTATTTCGCATCGGGCACGATATCAATTCCCTTCACCGTTGCCTCGTACGCCTTGCCTCCGAAAATCCCGAACGTGACGCCCGACACCTGCGGGAATCCGTTCTGGCCGATTTTCGATGCACCTTCCGACAAAAGCCACCATAGCTCGCGTCCGGTCAGTTCGTAGGTAACAAGAACGTGATCGCATGGAAAAGCTGTATAGAAATCGTGTACGGAAATCGGTCCCGCAGGAAGACCGTCGCGGATACTTGCAGCAGTGATAAACGCAACATCCGCGCCAGCGTACTCGCGGGATACGTCGGCTGCAAAATTGCCGAGTGCGCTCTCGGATGCCTTGATCATCGCGCTCCCAAGCTCTTCGGGTAGCTCGTTGATCACCATGCCGAGCCTCGTATCCAGGTTCTGGGAATAGCCATTCAGGATCTTGAGAATATCGGTGTTCTCTGTCCATTTGCCATCCATCGGGACGAGTATCTCGTCAAAATGCCTAATCTGAAATCCCGAATCGCTGTCGCCTTCAAAGCTGACCTTCAGCATCCCCACCTTCTCGCCCCACTTCCCGGAGTGGACGATGAGCGTGTCACCCATCCGCATGGGCAGCTCAAGCTCGGTTTCGCTTCTCGCGCCGATGATGATGTCGATCGAAGGCATTTCACCCGCAAGAATGATGTCCTTGGAAACCCCCTGGTATGTAAGGGCAACGACGATGTCGGCCTTCTCCTCGATTTCGGGAACCACTCTCTTTGCCGCGGTCAACGGATCCTCGAATACAAGCCCCTGGGTCATGCGCGGGTTGATCCGGTCGGCGGCATCCGCGCCGATCAGACCGATTATCCCGATCTTGAGTCCGTCCGTTTCGAGAACAGCGTAAGGCTCTGTGAAGTATTCCCCTGTATCTGCAACCTTCACGTTTGCGCACAGAACAGGAAAGTTCGCAGACTCCATCCGCTCCTTCAGCACGTCCTGCCCGAATCTGAATTCCGGTGAGCCGAGGCACATCGCATCGTACTTGAGCTTGTTCATCATCTCGATATCGACCGAGCCTTTATAGAAGGTCGAAAGGAGGCTTCCGCCGAAAACCCCGCCGCTGTCGAGAAGAATCCAGGCCTGCTTCGTGTGCTTGCGCTTGAAGTTCACAAAGATATGGCGCTTCGCCACTCCGCCCACAGGCTTGAAGGTCGCTCCTATCTCGGACAAGCTCTCGTCGAAAGGCGTAAACGAATAGAGATGCCCCTGAGTATCACCGGTGTGCAGGAACACAACGTTTACGATTTCCGCAGATGCAGGCCCGGCCAAGCTCAGAACACTTAGCCCTACAACAAAGAAAAGAAACAAGCTGGTTATTGCGCGCATGGCCCCACCCTCAAAGGAATTTGCCAATGCCAATCACGTACTAACAAGTTATCAACAAGGACAGTCTAGTTTATCATAAAACTGCTACAAATGGCAGTGTCAATTCTGAATTGGAAGCAAACATGCGTTGCTGACGGGGATTTTTTTATCCTCAGAGCCGACGTTTCGTTGCCACGCCCTAAAGCGCTTCCCTGCATCAAAGCGACAAGTATCCGGCTTAACGGTTGCACTTCATCCCCCGTACCCCTGCTGCTGCACTCCATTCATGAATCCGGGGTGCGGCATTTCTGTGAACACCTATGCTAAACTAATCAGTCTGATGTCGGTGGTGGTTTTTTGCGTAGAGTGTTGAAGTTTGGCGGGACGAGCATCGTGGACGGCGAGCGGATTCGCAATGCCGCCGAATGCGTGAAACGGCTCACGGACGCGGGCGATCAGGTAGTCGTCGTTGTAAGTGCGCAGGGAAACGAAACAAACACTCTTCTCGAAGCTGCATACGATGTTGCAAACAGCAGTGGTGATTCCCAGGATATTTACCGAATCGCCCTACTCGGCGAGGAGAAAAGCGCAAGGCTGATGTGTGCCGCTCTGAAGGCTCAGAATGTCTCGGCAGTGCCGTTCATCCCAACCGATCGCGACACCTGGCCTATCATCATCGACAGCGACGACTTAAGCCCGATCGCAGCGAGCAAGATAAACGAGGAACGCTCGATCACCTTGCGTAGTGAAAAAACTGCACAGCGGTTCCGCCAGCATGTCGCGAAACATCTGCGGGTCGGCACCGTTCCGGTAGTTGCAGGATTCTTCGGGCTGAGTTCCACCGACCAGCTTGTCACTCTCGGACGCGGGGGAACCGACATAACGGCATTTATCGTTGGTCGCTATATCGGCGCGGATGAAGTGATAATCGTCACCGACGTGGAAGGCGTTCTTTCCGGCGACCCGCGCCTGACCAGCATCAAACCGCGCCTGATCAAGGAATTATCCGTCGAGGACCTCGAGGCGATGGGCGGAGCGGGAAGCCGCGTGGTTCACCCGCGCGCGCTTCGGTTCAAGACCGAGGAAGTGCGCGCGCGCATCGTTGATTACAAGCATCTCACCGACCTTGCAACGAGCGGTACGACGATACTCGGCGCGAGCCAGTCGTCAATCATGGCCAATTCCCGCAAACTGTCATTCGTAACGCTGGTCGGCACGAACTTTTCCCGCCAGACCGGGCTGCTCGCCGAAGTCGTGGACAGGCTGGCCGCGGCCAATATCGTCGTGAATTCGCTCGTCTCGTGCGACCGATTCATCGTAATTTACCTTGAGGACAGGTTCGGAGAGGAAGCATACAAAGTGCTTCACAACCTCGTTTCCGAGCGCAGAGACACGTTTCAGAACATCACGATAAAGGGCGGCATAGGCGAGATCAGGCTAAGGAGTTCCAGCTTCATTGACGAGCCGGGCGTGCTTGCCGAAATCACCGGCCTGCTTTCGTCGAAGCGCATCAACATTCTCGAAACCGTAACAACGCTATCCGACATCTATGTTTACGTTGCCTGGGAAGACCTCAAAGAAGCTAAAGATTCGCTCTCGATTATGGTGGATGTAAGCCCCACGCTTTTCCAGGACGCGTGATGACGGCGGCGCGCACGCGACCGCCATATTTCCTGCATATCGGTTTATAATTCCCGCGTGGATACGGCCAGCCTTCATTCGCTCTTTAAGGTACTGCTAGGCGAAAGCCGCGCCATCTTCTCAATCGAAATCACGCGCGATTTCAGTATCACTTCGGTAAGCCAGGCGTATTTCAAAGGCATCCACGATACGAGTCACAATCCTACGGGGCTTGCCTTGTCTGAAATAATCGCTGGGAACTCGCGTGTTTTCGAAGATCTCGGAAGTGTGGAGGGAAAAACCGGCGCAGTCGTTCCCGTTTCCTTTACGATCAAGCCGCCCTTCCCCGCGCCGCGCAACGTCCGAGGTGCTGCCGAGATTCTTGACGATGGCTTCTTCCTCGTTCTAGAACGCGACATCGGGCCGATCGGCATTAGGGATGAAAAACCTGCACCGTTATCGCTCTCCCCAGGAATGCACGCCGATCTGCTCACCGCGCAATATGAGCTTTCACGCCTCCGCCGCAAGCTGTCTATGGCCGAAGTCTCCGTGAGCGCGTTCGATGCGCAGAAAACGATGATGAAAATGATTATTCCGCTCCTCGAATCGATTGCAGAGCGTGCGAAGAGCCTCTCGTCGCTTGCAGTCATTATCTCGACGAGGCTTGAATCGTCCGAAGTCGAGAGCCGTGATCTCGTCCGAAAACTCGAACACGAAAGCATAGAGCTTTTCGAGGCGGCAACGCGGCTTATGCGCGGCCTCGGATAATCGCGCATCAGGGCGAAGGCTCTGCGTCCGACCCGTCGGGAATTTCACCGCCGCACGCCCGAAAAAGAAAGTCGTATGCGAGGACTGCGGCGATGCTTGCGACGTTGAGCGAGTTGCGCATGCCGAACATCGGAAGCTCGATCACCGCGTCGCAGTGTTTCATCACGCCGCGCTGCACGCCCGTTATCTCGCTGCCGAGAACGATCGCGGCGGGTTTCTCCCACTCGAAATGGTTGAGGGGAATACTGCCGTGGGCAAGCTCCGCCGCCGCCACCTGGACGCCGCGCGCCTTGAGATCGAGTATGCATTCCTTCGTGGACGGAAGGTGCTGCCAGCTCACCCATTTCGACGACTGGCCGCCGGTGCGCTTGATCTCGTCGTCGGGCGGAAACGCTGTCAGCCCGCAGAGGTACACCTGGCTTACCCTCAGCGCGTCCGCGATGCGGAAGAGCGCGCCCACGTTCCATCCGTAGTGGAAGTTGTCGCAGACGAACGAGAGTGGAAGCTTCGGGAGGCGGTGAAAATCGCGCCTCGCGGGCCTAAGCTTCCTGATCTCACTCGTGGTAAACGGCCTTACCATACGCGATATCCTAGCATGCTGCGGCGCGGTTTTACGCGTCGCAAAACATCTGCGTGCGCAGGATGGGGGAAGATAGCCGCGTGTACGATTTGACAAACCGAAAATCGTCGGGTATAATTTCCTCGTTCGGCGAATTCTCATGC
>JAGGVC010000047.1 GCA_021158185.1 bacterium
AGGGCAACATAATGAAGTTCACCGAGGGCGCGTTCAAGAACTGGGGCTATGAGATTGCGAAGGATGAATTCCGCGATCATATCATCACCGAGGATGAGCTGTGGGATGAAAGCGCAGCAGAGCTTCGGGGCGGCAAGCCTGTGGGGGATACGAACGGCAGAATCCTCATAAAGGACCGCATCGCGGACAGCATATTCCAGCAGATCCAGCTTCGCCCCGCGGATTACAGCGTGCTCGCGACGCCGAACCTTAACGGCGATTACCTGAGCGACGCGCTCGCAGCGCTCGTGGGCGGGCTCGGACTTGCCCCCGGCGCTAACATAGGCGACGGCGCGGCCATCTTCGAAGCGACTCACGGAACCGCACCCAAGTACACCGGACAGGACAAGGCGAATCCGGGAAGCATCATTCTTTCCGGCGTACTGATGCTCAACTGGATGGGCTGGGTCGAGGCTGGAAAACTCATCGAGGACGCAATCGCAAAGACTGTCAGGGAAAGCGCGGATGCGGCCGCGAGCGGCCCCGGCAACAAGCTTTATGTGACCTACGACATCGCACGTCAGTTCAAGGGCTACGGCGAGAAAGACGGCGCGAAAGCGAGCGAATTCGGCGCGCGGATTATTAGGAATATGTAGGATTCTGTCATAGAAACCGCGCATATCGACCTTCCCTCGACAGGTGTCGGTGATAACACACAAAAGCTTGCTCCGAAGGCTAACAGAGGGAAGGAGGAAGGGCCGGAATCGTAGAGGATTGAGTTTTGAGGTGAGAGAAAAATGACAAATTACTATAGAATTATGTTGGGCAGGGGAAGCAGACATGCGAATGAATGCTTTGAAAACGGCTTCATCGGTGTTGATTTTGACATTGATCAGGATCTAACAGAAAGGCTGCATCTTGAAGGGAAAGAGTTCAGAGACGCGCTTAAAGTTGTATATCTGGAAAAGCACCCGGGCAAAAGCAAGGCAGAGGCAGGTTTGCCATGTGGATTTATCTTCACAATGGCCATTGGGATAACTAAAGGCGATATCGTTCTCTGTCCTGATGGATCAGGCAATTATCGAATAGGGGAGATAACAGGAGGTTATTATTATCGCCATGGCGAAATATTACCCCATAGACGTCCCGTGACCTGGCGAACTACACAAATCACTCGCGCAGACATGAGTCATTCTCTGAAAAGCTCCACAGGTTCAATTGGAACGATCAGCAATGTAACCCGATTCAGTACGGAGATTGAGAAGCTGTTAAATGAACAAGAACCTTCAGGCGATGAGCAGTTAGGAGAGGATGTCAAAGACCCTGTCGCGTTTGCGCTTGAAAAGCACTTAGAGGACTTTCTCGTAGAGAACTGGACGAAGACAGAACTAGGAAAAATATACGACTTAGTGGGGCAGCAGTATCCTACTGACCCTCCTGAAGCGAAGATTGATATCCTTGCAATCAGCAAAGACAGATCAGAATTACTCGTTGTTGAACTGAAAAAGGGTCGAGCCAGTGACAAAGTTGTAGGTCAAATTCAGCGTTATATGGGATTTGTCTTGAAGGAGCTAGCTGAGTCGAATCAGGAAGTAACCGGTGTGATTATTGCCCAAGAGGATGATCTTAAAATACAAAGGGCGCTTTTAGTTGCACCAAAAATATCATTCTACAAATACACGGTGGATTTCAAATTGGTTAAGGCATAGGCTTTGGCTTGTCGGATCTATCTTGAAATCGACTCTGCCATCTTTCGTTATCCTGCTTATGTCCTTAGCGGCGCGCCTTCTCTGAGATATAATCGTGTTGCATCCGCGCGCGCGACAGCGGATGAGGATTGAACATGGGCGTTTTCGACGGATTAACCGACAGGCTGGGCAAGGTTTTCAGCAAATGGAGCGGCGCCGACCGGCTTTCCGAAGCGCGGGTGGAGGAAGGCTTGCGCGAAATCCGCATCGCGCTACTCGAAGCCGACGTCAATCTCAAGGTCGCAACCGAGTTCCTTGAAAGCGTCCGCGAAAAAGCAACCGGTACACATATCCTCTTAAGCCTCGATCCAGTCCAGATGATCGTCAAGATCGTGCGCGACGAGCTTATCGAGCTTCTCGGCGGGAAGGACGTCGAGCCGCCGGACGAGCTTTCGGCGAGCTTCAACCCTATTCTCCTTCTCGGCCTGCAGGGAAGCGGCAAGACCACGACTGCTGCGAAGCTCGCTCTTCACTTCAAGAAGCAGGGCGCAAAGACTATGCTCGCCGCGCTCGATATGAGCCGCCCTGCCGCGATCGACCAGCTTGAGGTGCTCGCGGGCGAGATAGACGTTCCCGTATACGTTGACCGTAACGCAACACCCGTCGAGGCAGCCAAGGCCGCGCTCGATCTCGCGCGGAAGGAGGGCATCAAGGTTCTCCTTATGGACTCCGCGGGCCGCCTGCACATCGATGACGAGCTTATGGACGAGGTGCGCACGATCAAGGAAGTGACGAATCCCGTCGAAACCTTCCTCGTCGTGGATGCGATGACCGGCCAGGATGCCGTGAACATCGCCGAAACCTTCGATGCGAAAGTCGGCATCACCGGGCTTTGCGTGACCAAGTTCGACGGAGACGCCCGCGCGGGCGCGGCACTCTCGGTGAAAAGCGTCACGGGCAAGCCGATCCGTTGGGTGGGCACGGGCGAGAAGGTCGGGATGATCGAGCCGTTCATTCCTGAGCGGATGGCGAGCCGAATCCTGGGGATGGGCGATATGCTCAGCCTGATCGAGAAAGCCGAGCAGGAGATGGACGCCAGCGAAGCGGAGCGCATCACCGAGAGTTTCGCGAAGGGCAAATTCGACGTGGACGATTTCCTCGTCGCGCTCGGCCAGATGAAGAAGCTCGGCCCGATCAAGCAGGTTCTCGGTATGCTCCCAGGCGTGCAGGTGACGGACGAGCTTGTGGATATGGGCGAGGAGCGCCTGAAGGTCGTGCGGGCGATTGCGCACAGCATGACGAAAGGCGAGCGGCGCCGCCCCGAAATCCTCGACACGTCACGCAAGCGCAGAATCTCGTCGGGAAGCGGGACGAAGGTCGAGGACATAAACCAGTTCCTCGATCAGTTCGGCGAGATGCAGAAGATGATGAAGATGATGGGTGCGGGCGGCCGCGGGATGATGAATATGATGAGCGGAGGGACGACGAAGCCTCTCGACGGCCCGCTAGGTACGATGCCTGTAAACGCAAAGCAGGGCGCAATGCCAATCGATTTCGGCAGTGGATTCGCAGGCGGCGGTGGACTATCGGGTGGCGGCGCAGGATTCGCCGTGCCCAGGGGCGCGGGAAAAACCAAGTCCGAAAGGGCCAAAGCAAAAGCCGCCAAAAAATCCAAACAAGCCCAACGCAAGAGGAAGAAAAAAAAGAGGAAGTAAGAGGGGGGCGGGCAGCGAGAGGGATTCTTGGGCGATCAGTCGGAATGAAGACTGCCAGCAGAACGCGACACTACAACATTGCTAAAACAAACAGCTTGAGATGCGGGATCAAAATAATTCCGACCAACCTGTATTCCACTGTCATATTTCCCGCCTTTCATCCATCGTATAACACGCGCACGTGAGCCTGAGCGGCGTTGAATCACTCTTTCGTCCTGTCTTCACCTAGCAGAAATTCGAGTTGTGCCGCGCGGAGCGTGGCCATTTCATCGTCCGAAATGTCGATGTTTTTCGCCTCGCATATGTCGAGCACGATTTCCGCAGGCTTGCCCGTAACCTCTTTCACGATCGCCTCGACAGCGCGCCTGTGCCGCCCGTCCTTCGCAAATCCGCGGATGAAGTAATCCCCCGCGGGGTATGCAAGATAGATCACGTTCTCTGCGAGCATTACGGGTAGAACCGCCGAGTCCTTGTGCATCAGGCAGTAGGTGCTGAAGTATTCCGAGCTGAGCTTCGTAAGCACCTTCGACCAGATCTTTTCCGGCATAAGCTTGAATTTCTCGGCTGCAGGCGGAAGCTCCTTTGGCGGCTTCCAGGCGATTCTCTTTCGCTTCTTTTTGCCGTCGGAAGCCTTCGGTTGCTTTGCAGGTGACGGCTTTTCGCCGACCGCCTTTTGAGAGCTTGCAGCCTCGTCCGCGTCTTTAGCCTTTGACCTTTTCGCCGTTTTCGAATCCGCGTCGGTATCGGGCGTCATGTCGGCAAGATCGGGAGTATATTCGGGCACGGGCGCCTCGGCATCATCAGTAATGACAATCCCGTCACTGGCATCAACTGGAATCCGGATTTCCTCATTAGGCTCGGCCTGCCCGGCGGCGTCAGCCTGTTTTTCAGCATCAGCCGTAGGATCGGCATCAGTCTTTAATCCCGCTGGCTTTGATTTCTCGGCTTCGCCTGTTAAGGCGCGTTCAGCGTTTTTTTTTAGCGCATTGTCATCTGATTCGGGTGCAGCCGTAGCATCGGCATCAGCAGCAACAGGTTTTCTGCCGCGCTTAAGGTCTTCAAGCGCCTTCTGCGTGTCGAACTTCACGGATGTTGGATGCTTTCTGGCGGATGCGGCCGAGTCGGATGATGCTTTTGACGGGTGATCCCCGCGGACTGAAGCATCCTTTTCCGGCTTCCGCGGTGCATCCTGATCGCGCGCGCGATCGTGCGTCTCGTCCTCGTAATCCGCGGATGAAAAAGCCGTTTTCCCGTGGAGAATCGCGGTCAGTTTGAAAAGCGTTATTTCGATCAGTCCCACCGGGTGGTTCGTGCGGCGGAGAAGCCCCATCGCATCCCAGACCGCTTCGATGGCCTGAAGGAGCCGATTCTGGTTGATCGCAGCAAGCATCTCAAGAATATCGTCGTCGTCACCGGACTGAAGGTAGCCGTTGCGCAGCCTGCCGTACAAGAGACGCAGGAAAAATTCGGGGTCGCGGCCTTCGGAGATGAAGGAGCGGAAGTATTCGAGAAGCTTCGGGAGGTTGTCGTCCACAAGCTCCTTAACGATTCCGGTGATGGCGGCGGGATTGGTGAGGCCGAACATCTCCTGTGCAAGCTCCGTCGTCACCTCATCCTCGCCCGCTATGATCAGTTGGTCGAGAAGGCTGATGGCATCGCGCGCGCTCCCCTCGGACAGCTCTGCGAGAAGCATCGCAGCATCGTCCTTGATCTTGCATCCTTCGGCCTTCGTTATCTTCACAACGTGCTCGGCGAGCTTGTCGAAAGCAATGCGGTGAAACTCGAACCTCAAGCAGCGCGAGAGGATCGTTATCGGCAGTTGCTGCGGCTCGGTTGTGGCGAGTATGAAAATGGCGTGTGAAGGCGGCTCTTCGAGCGTTTTCAGAAGGGCGTTGAAGCCGTGCGTCGAGATCATATGGACTTCGTCGATGATGTAGACTTTGTATTTCAGCGTCTGCGGAACGAATTGAACGCCCCTGCGAAGCTCCTCGATGCTCTCAACGCCGCGGTTGCTGGCCGCATCCATTTCAATTACATCCGGTGCTCGCCCTTCCGCAATGGATGTGCAGACTTCGCATTCGCCGCATGGCTCGCCATCCTTAACATTCGGGCAGTTCAGCGCCTTGGCGAAGATACGCGCGACGCTGGTTTTCCCCGTTCCGCGCGGCCCGCTGAAAAGGTACGCATGTGCGACGCGTCCGCGAGAGAGCGCCCCGCGGAGAATGCGCACAACGTGATCCTGGCCGATAATCTCGCCGAATGTCCGGCTGCGATACTTGCGATAAAGTGTCTGGTAGCCCACGGGCGCGATTATAAGCGCGCGTGACGCATGCGGCAAGCTTTTTCCATGCCGGAATGCCTGCAAATATGAAATTTACAGTGCGCACTTGATAAAACCTTGATGCCGAACATCTGCAATTGCAATTCGTCAGAGGAATTGAGCCCTGATTTTCCGTGTTTGCAGGATTCGACTCCCTCCCATCAACGCCGTGGAGCCGAGGCTTCAGTCTCGATGAGATAAAGCGTACTCGGCTGGATGCCGAGCCTCCAGATTCGATCCGCGTCAGCCCGTACTAATCAGCAGGAAGACTCCTGGGTTATCAGAAGTGATACATGAGGCCAGCAGTCCAAAGGTCTTGGATGCTGCCCTGGTCAGGATCGAGGAAGTAGTCGTATCCCACCCGGAAGCTTATGTTAGGTTGGAAGTAGTAGATGTACTGAGCGTTGATGCCGTTTTCGCTGAAGCTGTTTCCTGCATCATCGTCAATGTCGATGAATGTATATCCGAATGCAAATTCCGCTGGTACACCGCTGCCTGATGTCATGCCTTCTAGGGGCATCACGTAATCCGCCCGCAGGACATAGCCCGTATCGAAACCTTCATCATCGATGAAGTAGAGAAGCCAGGCGCCCTGGATTAACCAGGAGTCGCCCTTCATTTCGAGCGCTGGGCCGTTCAACGCACCGATGGCGAAGTCGGCCGCAAATTCCTGTCCGTCCTGGCAATGTCCAACACCTGAAAGTCCGATCCAGATCGCAACAATAATCAAGAGAACTCCAAACCTGCGCATTTGATCACCTCACAACTAGCGGTAGCATAGTATATCACTTATTTGCCCTGAAAGCCGACGGCAAGTAATAATCCTGCGGTCAGGAATTGGGCTGCATCGCTCTTTTTTCCTGTGTCGTCATCTGCTATACTCGCATCGCGTCGTGAACGCACAAGCATGTGCGCGGCGCTTTGGAGTTTAGGCGAAATGAACGAAAAATTTCCGCAGTTGTTTTTGGGGATGCTCGCGCTTGCGATCGCAATCGTCTATGCAACCTCTCTATTCGGCAGTTCCTTTGTAAAGGCCAAGCAGATAAACGAAACATTGACCGTCACTGGATCCGCGAAAAAACAGATCACTTCCGATTACGTCGTTTGGCGGGGGAGCATCTCACGCAAGAGCAGCGATATGGCCGCGGCCTACTCCGCCGTGAAGGTCGATACTGAGCGCGTAAAGGAGTTTTTCGAGGACAACGACATACCCGATTCGCTGGTCGAGTTCGATCCGGTAAGCTCCAGCCAGAAGAGCACGCGCGATAAGCAGGCCGACGGAAGCGAGGTTACGCACTGGTACTGGGTTATGACCCAGAGCTTCGAGGTGCGCAGCAACGATGTCGAGCGGATAACCGAGCTATCGCGGGAAATCACCGACCTGATCGAGGAAGGCGTTGCGCTCCAGAGCTACTCGCCGCAGTACTACTACACGAAAATCGCCGAGATGCGCGTCGAGATGCTCGGACTCGCCACGAAGGACTCGCGGAAGCGCGCCGAGACGATGGTCGAAAACGCGGGCGGAAAACTCGGCTCGCTCGTGGGTGCGCGGATGGGCGTCTTCCAGATCACGCAGCCCAACTCGACCGAGGTTTCGGACTACGGAATCTACGACACAAGCTCGATTGAAAAAGACATCACCGCAGTCGTCAAACTCACGTTCGCGGTGGAGTAATGCTGGATTAACTGATCAACGGCTAATTCTATTCAGGTTGTGCATACACACCGCCCATTGTCCAGACGCTTGCCTTGAAGAAATAGTCGTCGCGGTTTTCCCAGCCTTCGGGGATGAGATCGGGATCGAGCGTCGCCCATACGCTTATGAAATAAACGCCCGGAGTGCCCGGTCCGCCTGAGCTCGGCATAATCGTTCCTGGAAGCGGACTGGAAAAATCAACCGTCAGCCGATACTCTCCCGTGTCCTCGTTCCACTCCACGCCGTTCGCGACTGGCATCGCGGCCGCGGGCAGATCCGCGCCGTTTGCGAAGAATATGTTGTAGTCGCCGACGTCGGTTCCGCCCTGAAGGTTCGCGTTCAGGACTTCGGGCGTAATGGGCTGCGGAAACGGATTCCAGCTCAGCACGATGTAGCGGAAGTCCACCCTAGATGTGTCCAGCCTACCTGTTATCGTGATCGGCGTACCGAGCACGACGCTCTGCGGCAGTTCGCCCATTTCGCCGTAGTCGGAAACGAAAGTCTGGTCGCATGTGAAAACGCAG
>JAGGVC010000045.1 GCA_021158185.1 bacterium
ACGCGGAAGGCAGCGGTACATTGATACCTGCCACCGAAATGGAATTGAAGATACCTAAAGCAGTGCTCTTCAAATATCCTTGCAAGGCTGCCATCGGGCTTGTTTCAAAGGTCAGTGCCACGGCGCTTTCCAGAGCGGATGATCCCGAAGGACTCGGGCTGGTTCTCGATCAGCCGTCGCTCAGTTTCGCGTTGCCTGAACTGCACGATTCGAGTGGAATGGCATCGGCAGATGATCCTGTCTTGATATGGACGTCCCTGGACGATTCTGCTCGGGATGATGCGCGACCTGCCTTGAGGCGCGGCCTGGTGAATCATACCTTTATGCAGCATCTCCCGTTCGGGCAGGATCGGAAAATCGATGTTGCTCGCGAACTTGAACATCAAGTGACCAGCGGCATTCTTTCGACCGACGATGCAGAATTCGTGCTGGCGGATTCGATAGCGCGGTTTTTTGAAACCGACCTTGGCGAAAGGCTTCAGGGCAGGGGACGAGCCATGACGGAGTGGGGATTCATAGCCAGGCTAGGCAGGGATGAGATGCTAATTTCCGAGAGAATACTCTTTGCGCTTGGCGATGTCGAGAAACAGCATATTTTAGTTCTTGACGATGACGATTTCGTTGTTCTCCAGGGCATCGTCGACCTGGTTTATGAGGATGAATCCGGCAGGATTATAGTTGATTGGAAAACCGATAATGTATCGGCAGACCAGTCTCAGGAGCGCGCGCGTCGGTATGAACTGCAGATGTGGGCATACTGTTATGCAGTTAACGGTGTGTTTGGCAATGTGGACAATGCCGCTCTTGTCTTTCTGAAGCCCGGATCTGTGGTTGTCCCTGATCTGTAATGTTCCAAAGGCCAAATTGAGTCTGCGATAGCCGGATTGGCGGTTAAGGCACAGATAGCTCAATTCTGTAAATCCTGATTATTTGACTCTCGGGCAGCAAGATTGCCGTCAGGCATGTATAATATTGGATTCGGAGGTTGTTATGAACGTGCTGAAAGTATTTTTCAGTAGCTTCGCAATGACGGTGTTTCTGAGCGTGGCAGCGGTGTTGTATCTTGCTTCTCCAGCAACTGCCGACAATCCGTTCGCGCGAACTCTGAGCTTTACCGACGGGAGCAGGATCGCTGCTTTTGAATGGTTCGATGACCACAACATTCTTCTTTATGCAGTTAATCAAGACGGTTGTATTCTCTGGAAGCACGATATTTACAATGGAGCACGGACCAAGATCATTACGGCAACCCAGCTTGCGAAGCTATTCTCGCCAGAAATAGATATCAGCAAATTGAAGGTGAGCGTCTCGCCGTCACACAATTACCTGTTGTTCTACCAACCTTATTCGAATCCCGATGAAAAGCCGTTTTTCAGAGTAATTCGAATTGATGGCGCAACTCCTGAAGTCGTGGAGTTCGCGAATTTTCCTGATGATTTCTGGGTAAACGAGTTTGCATGGGATCCTAACGACCAGTATTTATACGTTTCGGGTGTGCCATATCTGTTTCCCAATGAAGTTGCGAGTATCGGTCGTCTGAGTTTGAACACTAACAGCTTCGTTGCTCTTGTTGTAAAGGACAATGCGGATCTGATAGATGAAATCGTCTACAGTTTCAACCTTGATGCTCTCATTATCAATTGCTGGAGTTTCCGCGGCGAATATCCAAGAGAGCACTACATTTTGAAGTACAACTTCTATGAAAACGACATTGAGATCCTTGGGCTTTTTCCATATGTTCATAATGTCCATATTACCGAGAGCGGCGAGGACATTTTCTTTAGCCTTTCGAGCAGAGACACGAACCGTGACGGCTTCCTGGACTCGCTTGACGAAAGCGATATCTCGACGTTCAATCTGAAAAAAAAGGAGAATCAGATTCTGGTCCGCTATAGCGGCTATGAGCTTGCACCCAGCGTTACGCTCGACCGCAAGTGGATGGGTTATTTGCGTATACCTGAGAGAATGGGCAGGAAACCCACGCTTGACGATCAGAAACAGCTTTGGATAATGGACATTGCTGAACGAAGGGAAATTCAAGTAAGCGAGGATTGCGACGGCTACCTTTTCAGCCGCGATTCAAAGAAGGTTCTGGCATTGAGCTCGGATCATCTGCAGGTTGAAATTTTTGAGCTTCCGTAGAGTATAGGATAACGGCCGATTTTTCCAGATTGAATTGAGCGCGGAGTTAGAATGTGAATGACGAGGAAATGGTGAACTGGCTATATAGCGATGTCGTTAAGGATCATTTCATGAATCCCCGCAACGCCCTTTTTGAAGATACGGCCACGTGGGACGAGATCGCGGACGGTATTGGAACCGTAGGTTCTCCCGTGTGTGGAGATATGATGCGGGTTTGGATCAGGGTTGATCCCGATGCAGAGCGGATAACCGATTTGCGGTGGAAAACGTTCGGCTGCGCAAGTGCCATCGCGAGTACATCCATGATGAGCGAGCTTGTCCTTGAAGGCGGCGGGATGGCACTTGAAGAAGCAAGGAAAATTACGCCAAAGGATATCCTGGCTAAGCTCGGAGGGCTGCCTGAGCGCAAGATTCATTGCAGTGTGCTCGGCGATAAGGCGTTGCGTGCAGCGATCAATGATTTTTTCAAGCGAACGGGTCGAGATGATCGCGTGGATGAGTCGCCCGCAAGGATTGTGTGCGAGTGTTTGCAGGTGACCGATCATGACATTGAAGAAGCTGTGCTTGAAGGTGTTCGGGATTTCGAGGGGCTTCAGTATCGGACCAAAGCGGGAACAGGCTGCCAGAAGTGCCACGAGGACCTTAAGGCAATGCTTGCCAAATATATTGCAGAGCATTTTCCCGGCTACGAGATTGGTGTGGAGAACGACAAATCCTGATAATTCAGTGTTGTTCTTTGCCTTGGAGGAAGAGATGGCTGATATAAAGGTTGAAGGATTCAGCGACCCGGTTGAAGCGATTCATTACGCGCAGGAAGCTGAAAAGCGCGCCGAAGCACGTTATCGCAAGATTGCTGAAATGACCGATGATCCCGGAGTTCGCGTGCTTATGCTTGAGCTTGCCGAGGAAGAGAAAGGCCACTTCAACAAGCTCCAGGATATCCTGGATGAGTTCTTCCACGCGGAGTTCTAGCCACAAGGACGAGATGACTGCACTGTTTCCGAAGTAGTCCGCTTTGCCTGCACACGACCGATATCTGGAGCAGATAATCATCGAAGCAAGAAGACCGTTCGGTTGTGTGTGTGGTGCTCAGTGTGTCCGGCTATTTCTCCCTCTCGATCACCACTTCCTCGATCGGGCAGTTGGTCAGCTGGGGCGCCCGATCCATCGGTGTGAGCTTCAGCCCCTTGACGTAAGGTTGAACGAGCATTGTCGGTGAGTTGACGAACATCAAAACCCAGGGGGCATCTTCCATGACTATGCCTTCCGCCTTCGCATAGAGAGCTTTCCTCTTTTCTTCGTCAACGACACGCTGAGCTTCCCGTACAAGCTTGTCGAATTCGGGATTCGAATACCGCGCGATGTTGCCTGGCGCACCCGCCTGGCTGGAATCGAGAAGCGTGAAAAGCCAGTTGTCGGGATCGGGATAATCTGCAAGCCATGTATTCTGGAAAAATTCGGCATCGCCCGCGTAAATCTGCTCAAGGAACGTGCCCCAGTCTTTGCGGTTTATCTCTATCTGGATTCCAAGATTTCGTAAATCCTCCTGTACCGCAACGGCGATCTTGTATCGGAATTCCTGGTTGTCGATATTGAGCGTGATAGACGGGAGGCCATCGCCATTCGGATATCCGGCCTGTGCGAGAAGCTTCGCTGCCTTGTCGGGATCGTAGGGATAGCCCTCTGATTCTCCCAGAAAATGGAACGTTCCCTCAGGAACGTATGAATTCATCCTGGTGAACTTGCCTTCGAGAATATTGTCGATGATGTTTTCCTTGTCTATCGCATAGTTGATCGCCTTGCGGAGAAGCTTGTTGTCCTTGAACGGCGGCTTGGAACAGTTGAATGCATAGCCGTACATATCCATTGCCGGTCGCTGGATGATTTGCTTGCTGAGGACGCCGTCGCGCATTACCTCGGCCATTCTCCCGCTGGGCACATCGGTATGTTCCAGTCTGCCGTTCTTGAATTCTTCGTAGCGCGTGTTCTCGTCAGCAACGATTCTATAGAGAAGCTTGTCGATTCCGGGCGGCTTCCTGAAGTGTGTGCGGTTGGCTGCAAGCAGCACGTTGACGTCGGGCTGCCATTCTACGAAGAGGAACGGCCCCGTTCCGACCGGAGCAAGCCCGAAACCTTCGCCTTTTTCCTCGACTTCTTCCCTGGGGACGACGTAGCAGTTCGTCATTCCGAGCACCATCAGAAACGGTGCATATCCTTCATCAAGCACGATCTTGAGAGTGTGATCATCGATCGCGGAAATGCCTTCGACGGAATCCGGCGGAGTAACGCTTGATGCAAGTCCGTCAAGCTCCGCTTTGAGTTCATCCGACAGTTTTGTTGCGTTTGATGTGATGGCGGCGTCGAGCATTCTCACCGCAGCATCTGTGCTTGTGCCGTCTTTGAATTTCACATACTTGATGCTGTCGGCGAGCGATGCAAGCGCTTCGTGGAATTCAGGCGTGTCGCCGGGATTTTCCGACAGGAACCCCACGCTGCCGGGGAATGTCCTTGAAAAGAAGTATGCCCGTGCACCTTTGATCGGATAGAGCAGGCCTGCGCGTTCGCTCTTTGTGGCCGGTTCGAGAAGGCGAGTGAAGGAATAGACAAAATCATCAGCCTTCACCTTCCGCCCGTTGTGGAATGTAACGCTGTCTTCCAGGAAAAACTTCCATTCCCTGCCGTCTTCGCTGGCAACCCAGTTCTTTGCGATACTCGGCTTAAGCAGGCCGTTTTCGTCGAACCTTACAAGCCCGTCGAAAATCCTTCGTGCGACCGAATCGCTCACGGTATCGGTGATGTGCGCAGGGTCAAGGCTCATCGGATTGCTGGGAAGCGGGAAGCGATATATGCTTTCCTCAAGCTCGTTTTGTGTGTCTACGTTTTTTCTGGCAATTTCACCGCTTTCGGTATCCGGGCCAGGACAGGCACATAGAAACACGAGGAGCCCCACAAACGTTATTCCAAGCAAGAATTTCGAAAATACCTTCATTATCCCGTCCTCCGAAATTGAGTCATTCAAGCTAGAATACGAATACAGATGCAACACGAAATGCAATTGCATCATAGAGCACAAACCAGGACAAGCCCGGTGTACTGCTTTCTATTCGGTATCGACCGGCATAGCCTGCTCGTTGGCTGGATTATTCGTTGAGCCTGTTTTTGCACTGTCCGAACTGTTCTTGACGCCGTGATCGATCCATACCTTGCTCAGATCGGCATTTGGAAGGCTTGCATCGGTGTCCATTCCGGAAAGCTTGATTCCTCTAACCCGGGGTTTGATAAGCACGTTGCTGGTCTGGACGAATGCGAAAATCCAGGGGGCGTCTTCGAGAACGATTTCCTCGATTCTCCAGTAAAGCTGCTTTCGCTTGTTCTGGTCAAGACTTGTACGTGCTTCGTCTATCAGCCTGTCCACTTCGGGATTGCGATACCAGGCGAAGTTGCCGCTTGCACCGCGTTGGCTCGAATGCAGAAGCGTGTAGATCAAGCTGTCAGGATCGGGAAAATCGTATGACCAGCCAAGCCTGAAGAAGGAAAGCCGATTGTTCTGCATAGCGTCAATGTACGCTGCCCATTCCAAAAAGTTCAAATCCGTCTTAATGCTTATATTCCTGAGATCGCCCTGTACCTCTGTCAGAATCGCGGGATAGTCTCCCTTCCTGTCGGAGCTCAGCCGGACCTGTTCAAGGAAAAGACCCTGGGGATGCCCGGCTTGTTCAAGCATTTTGCGTGCTTTTTCAGTATCGTAGGTGTAGCGGGGTCGCTTCGCGGTTTCGGGGTTTGTCCATTCCTTCAAGCTTGGCGGGATCAATCCAACGAATGGCCGGAAGCGGCCTTCGAGGATTTCTTCGCAGATGTACTCGCGGTTTATCGCGTAGTTTACAGCCTGCCTGAGCGCTTTTTTCTCCTGGAAAAGCTCGTTTCGCCAGGGGTCTTTTGTAAGGTTCAGGACGAAAAACTGGATTGCGAGCTGGTCTTCTCTGTGCAGTTCTTTTGAGAGAGACGCGTCGTTCTTTATCTTCGAGTACTGTCCGGTCGGTACGTTCGAGATGTCAAGCTCGTTATTCAGATACTTTTGAAACTGCGTTTGGCGATCCGGTTCGACGAGGTACCGGATGGTTTTTATCCGCAGCTCGGGTTTGTTCTTCTGCGGAAACGCTTCAAGGAGCAAGTACCTGTCCACTTTCCATTCTTTCAAGCGGAATGCTCCAGTGCCGATCGGTTGACGGCTGAACGTGTCCTTGTCTTCGTACGACTCGATTACCTCCCGTGGCACAGGTGCGAAGTTGATCATCGCCATCTGCGAGACGAACGGCCTGTAAGGTTTCGCAAGCGTGATTTCAAACGTATAAGGATCGGGAGCAGATAGTCCTGAGACAGAATCTATCGGCAGAAGCTCTTCCCGCAGGTTAAGCAGATATTCCAGGACAATTTGATCGATACTGTCAGAGCGCTCTTTCAGGTTTGCATCAATTGCTGCGATTATCGGTTCGATATCCACGCTGTCAGGAAAAACAGGATCGTCGTTGATTCCGGATGTGCTGCCTGATTCATCTACAGGTTTTCTTAATTCCAGTTCATACTCAAGACTGTCTTTAATTCGTTCGAGTGTATTTGCCGGCTCGTTTTCATCGGTGAAATTACCCTTTGCAAGGTAGTCGCAAGTAATCGGGAACATGCGGCTGAAGTAATACGCGCGCGCGCCCTTCACGACAAAGAGAAGCGAACCTCGCTCACTCGCCGTTTTCGGATCGAGCAATCGGGTGAAGCTGTACACGAAATCGTCGGAGGTGCATTCACGGCGTTTTCCACCGAACGCCGGATGATCGTGGAAGAGAATACCCTTCTTTAGCTTGAAAGTTACAACGCATCCATCCGGTGAAGTTGAGTAGTTTTCAGCCATTTCGGGTTGAAGCTTCACATTTTCGTCAAAGCGCACAAGTCTGCCGAATAATTGTGTTGCAACCGCAAAGCTGGTGACATCTGTCATATGTGCGGGATCAAGCGTGGGAACAGCTGTGTCAAGAGGCAACCTGAGTTCATCGGAAACGAAATCCGTCGAATTGCCGGGTACTGCTCCGTTCTTGTTGCAGCTTCCAAACAAAAGACAGACCAAAACACACGCAAAAAAGATGAAGAACGCGTTTTTCATACACATAACCTACTTCAGAATCGCAAAATTATAACACGCAGAATCGCCGAAGGTGATTGAAATACTGAGGCTTTGCTGAAGTTAAGCGGCATTTCAGATAATGCTGTCGAGTGTTTCGGTGATGGAGCATAATCGGGATTATGCTTGACACCTGCCAGGACGATTCCTATACTCGCGAGGGTTTTTCCTGGATTGGAGGACGAGCAACATATGACGTATATTCTGTCACCACTCGATGGAGACAAGTTTCTCTACGACCTTTACGCGCGCCTTCTGGAGGAGCGGATAATTTTTGTGACCGGGACGATCGATGATGAGATGGCCGATCGCGTGATCGCACAGCTGCTGTACCTGGAAACGCTTAGCCTGAAGACCGATATTCTGATGCTGGTCAACAGCCAGGGCGGAGCGGTCACTGCTGGAATGGCAATACTTGATACTATGCGCGCCCTCAAATGCCAGATTTCTACGCTTTGCATAGGGCAGGCCGCAAGTATGGGCGTGATCATTATGCTGGGTGGTGCAAAGGGCAAAAGGCTCTCTCTTCCCAATTCACGTTTCTTAATCCACCAGCCTCTAGGTGGTGCGCAAGGAACAAGTATAGACATCGAGATTCAAACGGAAGAGATACTCCGAATCAAGGAATTGCTGAATCGCTTGATGGCTGAAGAAACGGGACAGAAATTAGAGGACGTTGTTAAGGACACCGATCGCGACAATTTTATGAGTGCCCAGGAAGCCAAGAAGTATGGGATTATCGACAAGATCGTGAAGACGATCCCGAAGATTGCCAACGCCAAGAAATAGCCCGGTTCCGCAAGTACGTTTCTTTTGAATTCCCGTGGCGTAGTTTTAGATGACCTGTTATCGAATCGTATCGCAGGAATCTATTCTGTGAAACAGACAAATCGTTCAATGAGTCAAGTGGCAGGAAGCCTCGTTGCCTTGGTTACAGGGAGCACGCGCGGCATCGGGCTGGCTATTGCGAAAAGGCTTGCGTGCGATGGATATCGCATAGCTCTGAATTACAGATCGAACGACGAACAAGGTGGGGCGGCGCTTGAAGCTGTACACTCGCATTCCGGAGAGAGCATTCTCGTCAAGGCGGATGTAACAAGCGAGTCCGGCGCGGCAAAACTGATCGGCGCGGCTATGGATTCCTTTTCAAGGATCGATGTCCTCATCAACAACGTAGGCCCGTTTCTGATTAAAGGCATTGCGGAAATGAGTGTTGAAGAATGGCGGCATATGATCGACGGCAATCTCACTAGCGTATTTCTCTGCTCAAAACTCGTAATTCCCCTGATGCGCGCACAAGGCGGAGGGCACATCATCAATATAGGTACTGCAAAAGCTGGAAGCGCATCTGCTGTAGGAGCATACGGTATCGCAAAGACCGGAGCCGTGATGCTCGCCAAGTACATCGCGAGAACCGAAGGCAAGAACGGTATCCGTGCAAATGCGATCAACCCTGGTTTTATCAGAACGGATGAATACACCGATGAAACAGCCGCCGAGATGGAGGCGAAGGTTCCTCTCGGCAGGCTCGGCACACCCGATGAAGTTGCAGCAACGGTGAGCTTCCTTCTTTCGGATGACGCGAGTTATATTAACGGCGCGGTTATCGATGTCGGCGGGGGGCTGTGGGTGTGACACTCGTCTCGCGATTATATTGGGCAAGCGAGTAAACTCCACACATACATCGGATTTTCCCTTGAGCGAAATCCAATTAAATGAACAGGGGAAAGGCAAAGGCCTCTCCCCTGATTTGGCTCAAAACAATTCTATTTACCCGGCATTCGCTGTCGAGCGCCTGCAAAGCGAATTACAGATTTACAAAGGTATCGGGGGTTCTGTTTCGGTCCCTTCATCGTCATCGTCTGGCCATCCACCGCCTCCACCCCAGTCTTTGTCGGGCGGTGGGCGTGTGCCGGCTGTTTCGATGCCGCCCCAGCCGCCGCGCACGTTTGAATCGTACGGCCATAGGTAGAACTCCATCTGCGGGTAAGCAGTATCTACCCAGAAAAATGTGTAGAGATTGGCAAAGCCCTGATCTTGTGCATCGATGTCGATTGCGTACTCCGTCGGCACGAGGTTCATCGTGAACACGCCTTCGCTGTCAGTAATCGCGTCTTCCCAGTACTTGTTGTCGCTCGATACAACGTACAGCCTTGCGCCAATCACCGGCTCGCCCGTTGTTCCATCGATCACGGTTCCTGTGAAGTAGACGCGGTCGATTACAGGCGGCGTGTAAGTTACAAGCGTAAAGTCTATTCTGCGAACATCGTTGTCGCCGATGAATACTTCCACGCCTTCCGCGGCATAACCCGCCGCGTATGCGCCGACGATCCACAAACCCTCTGGGATGTTGTCAATCCTGAAATGACCGCTTGAATCGGTGAACGTGAACGGATCACGATTAGGCTGCACGCAGTTCACGAGAACATCGGGAAGCGGCTCGCCATCCTCGTTTGTCACGTTGCCTTCAACGCTTCCTACGGGTGTGTTAATGAGAACCACTTCGACTTCAGTCGAGCCGTCCGGTGCAACTTCCACCATGTCGTTGAAGGGAAGGTACCTGAATGCGTCGGCAAAAACGTAGTACGGGCCAGCAGCAAGCTCGTCGATCGAGAACTCGCCGTTCTCGTCCGCCTGCACCGAATAGTATCCTGTGAAGTAAGGATCGCCTTCCATCTGGCTTGAGTCACGGTTGCTGCGCTGCTGGTGAAGGAACTGCATAAACATCGGGTTGTCGAAATCGTTGTTTCCGCCTTGCTCTCCTGCCGTAGGTGCTCCTGCGCCTGCAAGCGGCATCGGAGCGCCGTCGCTTCTCTCGGCGTAATCCTCGGCTGCATCGTTGACGCCTTCAACCCAGCCGCTAGCAAATCCCGTGTCCATCATCGGCATCGCCCAGCCGCCGCCGGAACCGCCCTGAAAGATGAATTCCACCCATGCATTCGGCACGGGATCACCATTGTCGTCGATCGTGCGTCCAGTTACACTCGTCATTATCAGCGGCTCTACACTGAGATCGATCACGAATGTATCGCCCTCAAGCGGTAGTTCCGACCACTGGTTTGCAGGCAGGTAATTATCGGCATTTACGGTGAAGTATGCCGAATAGCCGACCACTCCATCTGCAAACTCGAAGTGCCCGCTCGCATCGGTAAGTGTTTCCTGGTAACTCGGCATATAGGGCATAGCGGGCATATACTCAATTGCGCTATCTTGCTGCGCAGGTTCGTCAGGTCCCGGCCAGCCAGGCGCACTCCCTGAAGAGCCTCCGCCTTCTACCGGGCCCTCTTCTTCAAGCAAAGGTGCTGGCCCTACTTCCTCAGGATAACCCCAGCAGCCCGTGTCCACCATCATCGTAACGAGTGCGTCTGCAACTGGAGAACCTGTGACTGAATCGGTCACGGTTCCGCTGACCATTATTCCGGCAGGCGGCTTGGGCGGGCCTGTCGGCGTCAGGTGAATATCCTGAACGCTCTCGCCGCCGCCCTGCACTTCGACAACGGATACGCCTGGATTAAACCCGTCCTTCCAACCTAGCAAAAGCCAGTGCCCGGAAGGCAGCTCCATCGAATACGCGCCGTTCTCGGTTTTATCGAAAAACAGACCACCTTCGTATGCGAACGCGATAACAATGGCTCCATCGAGCGTGTTTCCTTCGCGCTCGTCAAAGACGGTTCCCGTAAGCAGGCCTATTTCATCGCCCGTGGCTTCAAAGACAAAATCAGCATTTCCCCCCAGGGAAGGCTTGATCAAATCTTCAGCAAAGATGATCCCGCCCAAGCCGAGCGATAGATGATAGTTTGATGTTGCTCCTTGGTTGAAGTGGGCTTCATTCAAGAAGAACCCTCCTTCAGTATCTGTCGTGATGCCCGTGTTCTGACCGTCGAGAAGCACGTTCAGTCCCGGAACCGGATTGCCGTCGCTGTCAGTTACGGTACCGCTGACAGTGCGATTATCCGGATTGGGTCCAGGATCCGGAGGGATAATAGAGTTTTTCCCTCCGCACGCGGCAAGAGCCGATGACAATACGGCAAATAAAAGAATCCACACAATTCTCCTCATAATGCCCTCCGTTCGCATAATGCGAAACAATAAGATCAACCTGCCCAGAATTATACCCCGGATTCCGTCAACTGAGGACTTCCATTTGATCAGTATCTTTGGGGTACCAATTCAAAGGGGTGATTACCGATTATTGTCCGGTTTCGTGTGAAGAGCCGACGAAATCCAGCATTTGCTGTAGGGTTGCTGCAGATGCTATTGTGTTTGTCTGGATAACAGCTCGATTATTTTCTTCTCGCGTTCGACGAGTTTCTGCGCGGCAAACGTCATGCTGTATTTAATCATCCAGATTGCCAGAAGAAACGATACGGGAGCCAGAATAAATCCGATTAACGCATTCCCGAAAAAGAACGGCACAACTATTAACGCCATCATCGGCAGTGCGAACGCATTTGTAACGAAGGTGGCAAGTAGGTAGATGAACTGAAATGTACATCCCCCTGTCTCGAATTGAGCCTGTCCGCGTCTTCCGCTCGTCGTTGCCATCTTGTAGGGGAAATACACACTGAGAATGTTGCCCCAGGCTTCAACGACCAAAGCTCCAACTGCCATCGCAAGAACGCATAGAACTGCGAGAGCAAAATTCATTTTCAGAAGAACTGCAGCCAGGATTATGATCAGTATGTTTATTCCCTGGAACACGCCGATACCGAATACGGTTTTTGCGAGCATCAGCTTCGTGCGCGAAACCGGCGATAAGAGCAGGCATTCAATTGCCTGGCCGTCCATCCCGAATTTGTTTACCGCAAGCCTTAATTCTCCTACAACGGACAGGTATGCAAACAATGGAAGAATGTAATTGCCGAATGTGGCGAATCCGGATTTGTTTCGACCTAGAAAGAGAAATAATGCGATGAGGTAAACAATCATCATCACGCTGTTGAGGAACCGAACCTTGTAAATCGGCTCGCGGAAGAGGTATCGCAATTCTTTTGCTACAATTGCGATACTGCCCGGGCACAGTCCGAGCGTTGATGTAATTATGCCGAGCAGGCCTCGTGCAAATGAGGAGCCCGAGGAAGGCTCTCGACCTTCTTTCGTGACTATCTCCCGTGATTTCACCGCACTTCCCAGCGTAAGCTCGCCTACGAAAAACTTTTCGATAAGCTTACCTGCAAGGATGGCGAGCAGAACAAGTTGGATGACGAGTAGTCCGAGCGGCAGAATTGCACCTGTGAAATCGCCGCGATCTACGCTGTTGAATGCCCATCCCGCGAGTCCCGGTGGGAAGAAATCGAATATCACCGCAAAGGGTTTCAAAGATACAATTTTCTGTGCCAAGTCAGGATTTTCAATTGTCTCTGAATAGAGAAAAATCCGGGATGTGTATATGAGGAAACCAGCTATTGCTCCGACAACAATCGCTATATCCGCAAAGCGCCTGCTTGCAAGGATGCGTCCGAATGCAAGGAGGATTAACTGACCTGTAATCAGAAGACCGATCCAGAAGATCACCGAAATAATAAATGCTGCAAGACCGATTATTGGCGTTCTTCCGAAAACAATGGGTATGAGGACGATAATCAGAGGAATGAAGACTCCGTTCAACCCGACAAGCGAGTTTATTACAAGTGCTCCAACAAACGTGCGGCGGGGAATAGGAAGGAGCGCCAGCCCTTCAAAATGAAGGCTCTGGTTGAGTCCGAGGGGGCTGAACGGTATCACAAGCCATATGAAGCACATAATCCAGTGGGCTGCGGGAAATATGTGCCCCCTGATGTCGGGTTCTGCATTTCGAAAGAAAAAGCCCAGCGCTGTTGAAAGACTCAGAAGCAAGATGGCGAAAAATACAACTAAAATTATCCGGAAGATTATTTCCGAGGTGTTTTTCGCGCCCATTCTGAATGCAAGCTTGAGCTTTATTCTAAGTATTGCCTTCAGTTGATCCACGAAAGTTCCTCGGTTTCCATGTGTCCGTCACCGGCGATTTCGACGAATACATCTTCGAGCGTTCTTCCGCTTGCCCTGATCTCGGACATAGGCGCGTGGAAGTGAATCTGCCCGTGGTGAATAATGGCGACTGACGTGCAGAGTTTTTCGACAAGCTCCATCACGTGGCTAGAAAAGAAAATCGTTACTTTGTGTCTTACGAGCCTGTTCATAACATCCTTGATTTTTCTGCTTGCAATCGGATCTATCCCGCCGAACGGTTCGTCGAGGAAAAGCACCTTCGGATTGTGGATCATCGCGGCCGCGAGCACCGTTTTTTTGCGCATTCCCGTCGAATAATCGATGATCATCTTATTCGCCGCGTCCTCAAGATCCATCAGTGCCAATAGCTCTTCGGTGCGGAGGTCGGTTTCCCCAGGGGCGAGACCATACATCCGTCCTATGAACTGAAGGTATTCCCGCGATGTCAGCCTGTCGTACAGGTGCGGCTCCTCAAGCATCACTCCGATGTTCGCCTTGACCTTCAATGGCTCGCTTCGCAGGTCGCAACCTGCAATCCTGATATTCTTGTAGCTGGCAGTGATCAGTCCAACAAGAACCTTGATAGTCGTTGATTTTCCCGCACCGTTAGGCCCGAGAAATCCGAAGAACTCCCCTTCCGGCACGGCAAGGCTGATGTTGTCCACAGCTGTAAAGTCGTCAAAACGTTTGGTCAGTCCGTCTATTACAACAGCAGGCGGCTTCTTCAAACGATATGCGCCGGTTTGCCCATTGGCATCGTAAGAATCGCCCAAGGCATCGCCCGTGTGGTCGTTGATCACAACTGGTTCGCCGTTCATACGATCAGGCTTCGATTCCATACCATTTTTCATCCGGCGGATTATAACATTGCAGAATGGTTTCGTGGCCTGGATTTTTCGCTTTTTTTCAGCAGAAGCCCAGTTTAGCGCGCGGAATAAAGGCGATTTGCGCGATATTTCGAGAATGTCGTTCCAGGTTTTCCTCTTCAATCCCTGCTCTCTTTGGCGTTTTGGAGCGATAAATGAGATACTGATTTTCCGTGCATAATCAGTTGCGGCTGCATACTAACATATGTTACGTTGTGTTTGGCGTTGGACTTGGAGAATATCTTCAATATCGTCGTCGTAATACTGCTTTGGCATGTGAAGTAACTTACATGATCTAGATGTTGCTGATGTTTGCTCTGTCTTAGATGAGCGGTTTCATTTCGAGGAATTCCGGATGTGGTGGCATTTTGAAGAAAGCGAGGAAGGAGTCAGGAAGCAGAGTGCTCTTGAACTTCTGCGCAAGGTCGTGCCGCTTTTTCGCCCGCATGCAAAGTACTTATATCTTGGCTTCGGTCTTCTAATTTTTGTTACCGCATCGCAGCTCATCGGTCCGCTGATCCTCCGTTACATTATCGACAAAAGCATTCCTGCCGCAGATACGCGGAGCCTGCTTTTTGCTGCTGTAATCTATGTTTGTATTGCAGGATTAGGTGCAGGATTCGGCTACATTCAGGCGATCACGCTTTTCAAGCTTGGCATCAATATCATTACAGACCTGAAATCGAAGCTTTTCGAACATGTACTTCATCTCGGACTGGACTTCCACGAAAAGCACTCGCCTGGGAGGCTCATCAGTCGTGTTGAAAGCGACACCGAGACGCTCAAGGAGCTGTTCGGCGATGTTTCCGTTAATCTGCTAAGAAACGTCATCTTCTTTATCGGCATTCTGATTACTCTGGTTGTCACCGATTTCGGGATTGCGGCGTGGATTCTCTTGCTTGTGCCCCTTTTCTTCGGAGCGACATTCTGGTTCATTGTGAAGATGAAGCCGCTCTGGCGTGAGTGGCGAGCGCAGTGGGCAATCGTTACTGGATATGTGACGGAATACGTTCAGGGCATAGATGTAATTCAGCAGTTCAACTACCAGAATCGCGCGCGCGCGCGGATGAAGGATGTGAACCTCAATAAGTACCGGATCGAGGTCCCCGCGACGTTTATTGAGTACGGATTCTGGGGCGGATTCATGTTCGGCGAGATCGCCGCGATCATCATAGTGTTTATCGTCGGAATCCCGCGCGCTTTCGCGGGCACGCTCACCATCGGCACGCTGATTATGTTCATCGATTTCATCCGGCAGATGTTCTTACCGATAATACAGCTATCGGAGCAGATAAACTTCATCCAACGTTCGCTGATCAGCGTTGAACGTGTGTTCGGTATCCTAGAAACTGAGCGATCAATTGAGGATGGACCATTGAAGGATGAGGAGCTTTTGTTTGAAGAAGAAATCCGGTTTGAAAACGTCTGGTTTGCATATGAGGAGGACAACTGGATTATCCGCGATGTGAGCTTTTCAATCAGAAAGGGGCAGAAAATCGCGCTAGTCGGAATGAGCGGAGGCGGGAAGAGTACCGTTGTAAATCTCCTGCTCCGTTTTTACGATCCACAGAAAGGCAGAATCACGATAGACGGGAGCGATATACGCGAGTTTCCGGTAAAAGCATGGCGCGAAAAACTGGGGCTTGTGCTGCAGGATATATTCCTTTTTCCAGGGAGCGTAAGCGATAACCTCAGAGTTTTTGACAAGACCGTTCCGATTGAGCACATAGAGAAAGTCGCTGCGATCGCGCGTGCCGACGGCATAATCGGAAAGCTTCCGGGTCGTTATGAAGGCGAGCTTGCGGAAAGGGGCGCGAATCTGTCTGTCGGAGAGAGACAGCTGATCAGTTTCGCGCGCGCGCTTGCATTCGATCCGCCGCTTCTCGTGCTTGACGAGGCGACCAGTTCCGTCGATCCTCACACCGAAAGGCTCGTGCAGGAGGCGCTAGATCAACTGCTCGAAGGGCGCACTGCGGTTATCGTCGCGCACAGGCTTTCAACAATCATCAATGCCGATCAGATTCTTCTCATACACAACGGGATTGTTGAAGAACAAGGCAAACACGATGAACTTCTCGAAGAGAACGGCCTTTATGCGAAGCTGGTCAGGCTTCAGTTTGAAGAGGCTGTCGGCCCTTTGACAAATGAGCGTATATCCAGCACTGTTCCACGGCTTAATCCTGCCAGAGGTGAGTCCTGATGAAACATATCAGGTGGATATGGCGTTTCTGGCAGCCCCACAGGCCGTGGATTTGGCTATTGCTTTTCCTTACGCTTCTTTCGAGCGCGGTAACGCTCTCGTACCCGCTGATCTTCAAGTTCATGATCGATGCGCTCAATGCCGCGCTTACAGACGCAAATCCCGATGTTGCGCGCACAACGACATGGAAGCTCATCTGGATGGCAGTTGCAATTGGTGTAGCACGCACCCTTACCTACCTTTACCCCGGATTCAGGGCGATGCTGAACGCGCGCCTCGAGATGGGCATCCGCGAGCATTACTTCGGAAGAATCCTGGAAAAGGGATTCAGGTTTTTTCAGCGTTTCAGGACGGGGGATCTTGTAACGCGCCTTACCGATGATATTGGCGGATTTCCGAAAATCGCCTGGTTTTCATGCTCAGGCATCTTTCGTGCGGTGGAGTCTTCATCCAAGTTCATCTTCTGCATGGTGATCATGCTTGCGATGAACTGGAAGCTTGCGCTCCTGTCTATTACGCCGCTTCCGGTAATGCTGATGATCTTTTATTACTTGCGCAAGGAAATAGGTATACGCGCTACTGAGCGCCAGAAGGTCATGTCGAAAACGAACGATGCGCTCGAAGCAGCATTCAGCGGAGTTCGAATACTAAAGGCGTTCAGGGGCGAAGCCAACCAAGTTCGCGAATTCCGCACGCTTCTTGACGAGAGAATACGCATCGAGATCAGTCTTCTTCGCCTATGGATGGGCTTAACGAATACTTATTGGGCAATTCAATTCGTCGGACAGATAATCGTGATTGTTGCGGGCGGACTGATGGTGATAGACGACCGTTTGTCGCTGGGAGAATTTTACGCCTTCTACGTGTACCTTTCGCTCTTCCTGCAGCCGCTTATGGATATTCCGCATTTGTTTGTTACAAGCCGCCAAGCTTTTGCCTGCATCGACCGCGAGATCGAGATCGAAGAAACACCAGGCGGTGTGGAGGGAATTTATGACGGAACAATTCCTGTAGAAAGCATAGACCAGGTAGAAATCAAGAATGCCACATTCAGATACGAGGATGACCTGCAGCCAGCGCTTCAGAACATCAATATGGTATTGAGGAGCGGTGAGCGTACCGCCGTTGTTGGCGCGGTTGGGAGTGGCAAGTCCACGCTTGTGAAGCTTGCTGCGGGTATCCTGCCTCCCTCGGATGGTGAAATCACTGTAAATAATCACGCGCTTAAGGATATTTCAATTGCTGACTACCGATCGCGCGTGGGCTATATCCCTCAGGAAGCGACACTTTTCTCCGAAAGCGTGAAGGACAACGTCTCGTATGGCCGTGAATTCGACTCAAGTAGCGTTAATTCGGCACTTCGGATGGCACAGATCAAGGATGAAATGCATGCGCTGCCTGAAGGAATCGATCAGATGCTCGGACAGCGCGGCCTGTCCATTTCGGGTGGGCAAAAGCAGCGGCTCGCGATTGCCAGAGCACTGGTTGGAAAACCGGATCTGTTGCTTATGGACGATGTAACTGCGAGCCTCGATGCCGAAAATGAACGGGCGTTCTGGGATGATTTTGCGGTGGAACTTCCTAACGCCGCATGCCTTATTGTAACTCACAGGCTCGCAACCGCCCGCCAGGCGGATGTTATTTACGTTCTGTCGGAGGGGAGGATAGTAGGACGCGGTACTCACTCGGAGCTTCTCGAAACTTGCGAGGAATACAGGAGTTTCCTTTCGAGAGAGGAACTGGCGGCGGCGTTAAGTGTCTGAGTATTCAGTATTACTGCTGCTTCGCTTCAATCACCAATGACCAATTTCTGGAACTGCCAGTATATTATTCAAGCAAGCGAGGCTGGTTTCTGCAGGCAAGGGTATCTTATGGACGCGATTTGCCGTTATTCGGCAATGGAAGAAGGCGGGCATGAGAGACCCGCCTTTTCCAAGACCAGAAAGGAACTACTTAAAACTTGACTACGAGGTCAAGGTTGACAGTCTGACGTGTGTCATCGGCGAGATAGCCGAAGCCGTTCTTGAGATCGTTAACAATATACTCGAACTGTAGCTTGGTGTTGTCTGTGAATGAATAATCGAAGTAGAGGTTGTGGGCGTTGCTGTTTGCTCCGATATCATCTGCGTCGGCAAAGTTGCCTACAACAGCAGTAGCTCCAACGCTCTTGTAGTAGTAGCCGAAATCCCAGGTGCCCGCAGTCTTCGCTTTTCCATAGCGGAATCCGAAAAGCCATCCAACGTGATCCTCATCATCGACGCTGAGCCGTGTGTCTACGCCGAATGGAATATCGGGATTAATGTTGGCTACGTAGTCGCCATGAACTAAAATCGGCTCGCTGACCTGGTTTAGATTGAATGTATAGTTGCCGCCGATGTTCAGAATGTTGTACTTCGTGGCGATACTGTCGTTGTTGTTAATGACGCCGTCAAGGTTGACATCAACGCCTCCACCTGCGAGATTGCCCATGTATCCATCGGCAGCGAAGTTATTACCTCCGCCTACGATGTTCTGGAAGTGATAATAGCTGGCGTACCAGTTGAGATCCTCTGTAAGGAAATCATCCGTAGCGAACTGCCATCCGATAAGCCACTCGTCATCCTCGATGTAATCGCCGTTGTTTTCGTTGAGTATGCCCTGAACCGCGTTGAACTTCCATTTGCCCCACATCGGGTTTGTCCAGGCGGGGAGCTCGAAGTGCTGTCCCGTTCCGTCAAAGTTCAGGTCACTGTCCCATACAATGCCGGCGGGATTCGTTTCAAGGAAATTAGCGAAACGCCCGAAGTAGAGCGTGTTTTTCCAGGGAATCCAGGGTGCGTGATACTCAAGATATGCCCGATCAATGCCGAAACCGTAGTTCCGGAAATAGTTGTCAAGCGTTTGGTTGGTGCTTGTGCCGCCGGAACCTGTCGCGAGACGACCTTTGAATGTGAGCGTATCTTCAATGATGGGCGCTTCAAACTTCAGACGAAGGCGAATGCGCTCACGGAAACGCTCGGCGTCGGCTGCTTCGCGATCGCTCAACGCAATACGAAAGCGGAAGTCACCGCCCCAAGCGATGTTGCCGATCCGCTTCTCAAGTTCATCGACACGCGTTCCCATCGTTGTGAGTGAGCCAGAAAGCTCGTCGATGCTTTCAGCGTTCGAGTCCACCTGTGCTCGAATATCGGCCAGCTCCGCGGAGAATTCATCTTCGAGCGCGTCGATCATGGCCTTGGTTGCCGCATCATCCACGCCTGTCTTCTGAGCGTAGCTGACGACTCGATGAACCGCGATAGCAAACTCGTAACGGGTTAGGGTTCTTGCACCCATGAACTCATTCCCTGGATAGCCTTCAAGAATGCCTGATTCCATCATGGCCTTGACAGCATCCCATGCCCAATGGTCGGCTGGAAGGTCAACCGGCGGGAACTTGTTGTTGCTCTGGGCGAAGACCTGACTGGAAAGAAGACATATGGCTGTCAAAGCAATAAACACAATAATGAATCTTCTCATGTTTGTACCCCTTCTAAATATTTCCTCGCCATTATCAGGCCTAATCGGCAATTGCAAAATTGCCTCCAAGGCCGGTGGCTCCATTCGGCAACGTTACCACCACTGTGTTGCCGTCGACAACACCGTTGATGCCGGCAAAACTGATCCAAATCTGGTTTTCTACGTCGAACCAGAACAGCGCAAGCTCAACACCATCGTCGTATGTTCCCGAAATCGGGAATGTCAAAACGGTTTCGGTGGTGGTCGTTCCGCCGGGAACCCAGAAGAAACCTTCCCCGACCATAGTCCGGTCGCCGGGAAGGGCAATCTGAATTGCATCATCTTCAATAATGTCTGAAACCGTGATTACGCCGCCGCCCCAATCGGCAACAACAATCTTCAAGCCGGAGCCGGTGGTCGCGATTCCGGTGCCAAGAGCGTCCGAATTTACGGTCACAACGCCAGTACTTGAGCTGCATGCTACCGAAAGCGAGAGCGCAACAAGCATGGCAAATGCCAAAACAACTAAAGAATGTTTCTTCATCCTCCTTCTCCTAACCCAAACGATAAATACAAGCCGGGATTAACGCTCGGAAATGCCGAGATGATCAACGTTTTCCAGTCGCATACGGCAAAAGAGCGCCTTCCGGAAAGCAACTCAATTATAGCTTTTTATTTCCAAATGTGAACATTCTCCCAATTTCTCAAGCAAAACGCGAGCGAGCATGAGCTTGAGATCAGCCGGTCGTTGTAGTGCTTTGCTGGATTTAGGATATAATTTGAATGTATCCAAACCTCTTGGAGGTGTTGTAGATGTTCTTTCGCAAAGTAATAGGTCTGGCGGTATTGGCAGCAATCATTGTCATGTTATTCGGCTGCTCAACCGGCAGAGGAGATATCTCGCGTGTGGCGAAACAGGATTCAGTCGAATCGAGTGCGGCGATAGTTCGTCAACAGGCTGACGCCGACAGAGTACTCGCGGATCTGAATGAGTACGAAGTCCCGCCCGATGTTGATTCCGAGCTTTTTGAGCGGCTTGCGGAGAAGCTCCTGTACGATATCGAAAGAATAAATTCTAATCGGAATACGTCTCAGGCTGAGATGGAAATTCCCGAACTCAACCTCGTGCGTGTGGGCAACATAGACGGTACAACGACCTTTTTCTGGCGCTATTTCAATGTAGGTGATTACGATATGTCAGGGGAAGTCGGCATTGCGGATATTACGCCGATAGCACAGAATTACCTTGCGGACACTGATGACGGCGTGAACGACTACTTCGAATTGTTCATCGATGGAGACGAATCCGGGGACATCGGAATTTCCGACATTACACCGATTGCAAACAACTACCTGAACACATGCAATGTGGAAATCGGCATCTTCGAGCTTCCGCCGGATATGAACTGGACATCCACTGAATGGACTGACAACGCTGTGGTCGCCCTTTCCGGTGGTCTCGTTCCATCGCCTGAAGAAGAGGGTGGATTCTACCTTCATATAGATATCGAGGATGAGGAACTTTACGGCCAGCTCGAATTCACAGTTGACGATTCGGTTTTCATGGATGTCACCCAGAATCACCTTTATTTCGGCGTACGTGACAATGCCGAGCCTTGCCTGTTTGGAAGCTATGAAATGTTCTCCCTGGGCAGCGGTGATGTTCCACCGGTAATCGAGAGCGTTTCTCCCGTTGGCGGTGATGAAGGTGAGGAAGTCATATTTCAAGCCAAACTGACTACGGGCACAACGCCGTTAATTTATGATTGGGATTTCGGAGGTGCCGCTACTCCAGATACATCCACCGATTCGGCTCCGCGTGTTATCTTGTCGTCGGCTGGCTCTTACGATGCATCGCTGACCATTACAAATGACTTCGGCAGCGATACGTTTAATTGGGTAATTGACGTTGCGCAGCCCCCGGAAATTCTCAGCATGGATTTCACTCCCGCAAGCCCCGGTGCATATCCCGGACAGGATGCCATCTTTACGGTGGAAGTGCGTGGAACCGGCCCGTTCACGTACAACTGGGATTTCGGCGATGGCGCAAACCCGTCATCCAGCGATGATGAGTCGCCAACGGTAGCATTGCGAAACGAGGGTGATTATCTTGCCGCGCTCACGGTTACGAATGATTTTGGAGCTGACACATCAGAGTTGCCGTTCACGGTTTTGCCGCCTGGAGATGTGCCTGACATTACGGATGTAGCTCCAACAATGGGTTTGACCGGCGAACCGATTACATTTGTTCCGACCTTGACAGGCTTTGAGCCGATGATGTTCTTCTGGAACTTCGACGGAGGAGCGATACCCGATTCGAGTATGGATGCAAATCCGGAAGTCATTCTAGGTGAGCCGGGAACGTATGATGCGAGTGTTATGGCATCGAACATCTTTGGAAATCATACGTACAACTGGACGCTATTTGTGGATACGCCGATTGTGATAGACGAGGTCACGCCCCTTTCGGGTTTCCAGGGGTTTGATGCCACGTTCTCGGCAACTTTTTCAGGAGGAACTTTGCCGTACAGCTATGAATGGGACTTCGGCGACGCTGCGACTCCCCCTGTGTCGAACCAGGCGTCACCGACAGTTCAGCTCGGCGAAACGCCGGGTAACTACGACTGTCTGCTGACCATTTCGGACAAGGCAACATCAACCGACTTCCCGTTTACATTCGAAGTGGTAATGCTGGATCCCAGCCGCTATATCGTTCTCACTGTCACGCCCGAAGGTCCGATCAGTGCTGGGGAAACCGCGGTTTTTACAGCCACAACGTATAACGGCGACGATCTGCAAGTGTACGATTCATTTTTCGATGTCTATCTCGATGTTAATACACCATACGGAACCTTTGATCAGATGCCCGATGATACATCAGCCCGAATGATCGAGATGACCGATAACGGTGATGGAACGTACACGCATTCCTTGTACTTCGATGTGGCGGGCGATTATTACTTCAGCGCGTGGGTGGATAATACGGACACGGGGACGAAAGAACCCGGGGTTTTCGACGAAGCAAGTCTGTCGGTGAATCCTGGAGATATCACTAAACTTCTGAAATCCGACCATTCTTACCATAAGGGAGTATGGTTCTACGGGGAAGATTCCCTTGGCAACTCCTGGGACGTGCCTTCGCTGAGTGGTATCACTTATTCATCCAGCATGCCTGGAATAACCGCACTTGAGCCGGTAATCGAAGGGAAAGTGCTTTTCGGTGGTTTTACTGCAACCGACTATGGTACAAGCGTATTGACCTTTGAACTTGCGGGCAACCCGGATAAAATCTTCGATCAGGTCGGTTTCTGTCCGATTGAGATGCACGTGGAACGAGACGAAGGAATTGGCGGCAAGGGCGTAACAGGGGACTCTTCGTTCGAGTTGATCGCAGAGGTAAAGAACCCTGAAGACTATGGAAATCCCTGGTCGTTTGCATCCTTTGATGTGTCATATCCCGATACAGCTCCTGTAACCTTTGTTCTAGGCAGTTCCGGATCGGATGACCCAAATGTGAATGTTACCATCGAGGAAATGGGTTTCCCAGGCCAGGAACACATTCTTGTATCCGTGGATTGGATTGGTGCTGGGTCTCCTCCCGCAAGCGTACCAGTTACACTGTTCTTTAACACTGACGCAGTAACAGAGCAGGAATTCTTCGATTTCACGGTATCAAACACAATTTATCTTGAGGATGCCGAAGGAATTGAAATTGATTGGTCAATGTCTGAATTCCCAGATTACTTCTTCATATATCCCATCGTACTGAAACCTGTAAAAACGCTTGATATGCATGTTTATGTTGTCCAGGGCGAAGCGACGGAAGCTCAGGTGCAGGCGGATGTACAGAAGACGCAGGATCTGTTCGACAAGGCAGCGATGAACTGCAGCCTGGAATTCTTCATCGTTTTCAACCTTCAGATTACGACGATTTCCACTTCAGACTGGAACGACGATATCGATACAGACGGCGATGGTCTTGACAGGTACGACAGAAATGGGGATGGCGATTACGCCGACGACGGCGACAACAACGATCTCTTTAATGCCATGATCACCGATCCCCCGTACTATGATTCCGATCCCAACACCGAGAACATTTACTACGTTCCGTCCATCAGGGGCGGCGCGCTTGGCACTACGTACTGGCCGAACGGTCAGGTCGCGATCGATAACGGTCTGGATTCGGATAACCTTACACTTGCCCACGAAAAGGTACACGAGCTCGATCTTAGAAAGGACGGCGACTTTGATGTTCTTGACGGGGCGGATATGGATGATTCACGCGCCGGAATTCAGGAGGATCCGACAGCGCGCGCCCAGGGCGCATACCGCGCTGGTAACATAATGAACTACAACAGCACAGGTGACGGTTTGACCGCCGATCAAGGCCAACACCTGGACCCGTAAAGGTCTAGGCGTGAGTTATCCCGTGTCGGAGAGTATCCGGTCGGCGGAATGCATCGATTTCAAGGGGGAAATCGCATTTTTCGTCAATTGGTGTACGTTCCATTGGCATTGTTTCTTCAAGCCCAATTGAACACATGTTATACTCTCGCTTACCTTAAGTTGGTAGGTGGATATGGACACTCGGAAATTCGCATTTATTCTGGGCATTGTTGTTGTTTGTTTCGTCATGACGGCTGGCGTGCCGGCTGACGCGAAAGTACCTATGACATGCGATGAAACGTGGTATATCGACATAGGCTACTACATCGATAAGATCGAGAAGATATTCTTTGAAGGCAAGTTCGCGGAAGACCATCCTGAGGCGGCAAAGGTACAGTTATTCCTTGAAAAACTGGGGCTTCTTTCGTTCGAGGAATGCACAGGTGAGTTCAGGATTGGCAGCGACGGCCTTTTCTACAAGGAAGTTAACACTCTCGATCCGGCAAGGTCTGCTAGCTTTTTGAACAGGCTTTCGGAGATACCCGACGAGCAGCTGAGAATAGGGGGCATCATCAATCCGTCCTCGGCGCTTCTTTCAGTCTCCGTTACAAATCCCGTAGAAATCATGGAGGCGGTCTGGGATACGATCACTGATGAAGCAACATTGAAAGAACTTACCGAGATGATGGGTGGTTCCGGTGAGATCGCTGAAGCTGTCTCCGGGCTCTCGATGGCGAATATGATGCTTGAGGGAATGGGCGGCTTCGAGACTTTCAAGGAAGTTGTCGGGAGTGAGTACGACTTCGTGGTTGTTGAGCTGCCAGAAGGTGATATGTCGAAGCCTGATTATCCCTGGGATAATACGGTTTTCATCTTCGCGATCGCAATAGACGATTTTGGAAAGTTCAACGAGTTGACTGGCGGCATGCTCGACATGTTCTTTTCGGGCGAGCCCGTATATACGTTGAACGGTGTGAGCTATTACAATTTCAAAGACGGCCTTGTTATCGGCAAGGGGAAGGGATTCCTGATTGTTGGGGGCGGTGGCGAAAGGCTCAAGACTATTCTTAAGTCGAACAGGCCGCAAATCGATCCTCCGACTGTTGGTTCATACCTTCGAGTGGATGTCAACCGGCTGTGGCACAAGCATATTGAGCCGCTGACCAGGAATGAAGCGATTCCATATTCGCAGTTCGCAATCGCAATGCACAAGGAATTCTGGGATGTAACTCCGGACACCGATTTCGGCGTATTGGAAATGGGGGTTCACAGAAAGAAGAACAAGCTCACAAGCGAGATATCGGCCAACGGGGAAATACTCAATCTATTTGGGCTGACGTATACGCTTGGAATGGCGATTGCGATTGGTGCGCAAGATGGTATGGAGGCTTATTGCCCTGACGAAGCAGTACTGGTTGAGGAGTCGGAAACCGCATGGATGGAAGAAAACTCGATCACGCTCCTCTATGTGATTCAGGAATCGCTTGAGGATTACAAGGTGGATTACGGCGTCTATCCAAGAAGGATCGAGGAACTCATAGAAAAGGATTATATGGAAGTATTTCCGTTGAATCCCTTCTCTGACTATGAGCCGATGGTGCCAAGGTTGCTTACGGATTATGCTCCCGGGGATTTCGTATACGTTCCGGAAGCTGAGAATGACGTTGTCGTCGGCTACCACCTGTTCCTGTTTGGTGCTGAAAGATATTCGGGGATGGATATCGTTTCCGTCAAGAACGCGTTCCCAACGGGGCACTGGGAAGAGGCCGGCGACGGGAAGCCTGACGGGATTATTCTCGTCCTCGAAAATCTCTATGACTAGGATTTGACTCGGAAGGGAGCACAGAATCGCTGATGCTTTAGGCTTGGGCACTGCTTCGGTTTTGCGATTGACTGCATTCATGAAGGTGCGCGCATCAAGCGAACTTTGTTTCGATAGCTCGCCATTGCTTCCCTATCCGATTGTTGCTTTGCCCTGAAAGCATCTGTCTGGGCGTACCCTTCGGATGATGGGGTTATCTTTCCGGAGCAGTTAATAAGGGAGATGAAGAAAAGGCAGTGCCTGAATAAATATATCGTGATTTATGCGCCTTGCTGGAGGTTGCCAAGATTCGATTTATTGACTAAAATCCAGGCTTCGTTTTGAGGTGATTTATGGAGCGCAAGTATTTCAACAGATGTTTCAGCTTAACCAGGCGTCTCTGCAAGATACCGAGTGTGTGCGGCACTCGGGGAGAAGCAACGCTTGCCGAATTTCTATTTCATTACCTTGTATCGCGTCCTGAAGTGAAAAACCTTGGTCTTATACCGGAGATGGTCGAAATACCGGGCGAGAACCACAGGAAGGCAGTGCTTATGTTTATGCCCGCCGCGTCGAAGCCGGTAATTAAGGAGTATGAGTTAGAGAACGACGAGGCAGGTATGGCTCCGGCATTTCCAGCGGAGCAACCTGCCTTGGTGCTGATGGGCCATTTTGATACTGTCGGAATTGAGGATTTCGGTACGCTTAAGAGCATTTCGTCAGACAGCGCTCGTCTGAAGCAGGCTTTTGCACAGAAAATGATGCTTCCTGACGATGTAAGGCAGGATCTCGAATCAGGCAAGTACGAGTTTGGTCGCGGATGGCTTGATATGAAGAGCGGTGTTTCCGCTATTGTCGAGGTTTTTCTAGAATATGCAAAAAAAGGCGGCGCGGACGGTGCGATGATTCTCGCACTTTGTCCTGATGAAGAAGGGAATTCTACAGGGGTCAGGGCGCTCGCTCCGCACATCAACAGCATTCTTACACAGCGTAAGCTCAAGCTCAAGTGCGTTATAAACGCGGACTATACAAGCCCGCTCGAGCCTGAAGATACTACCCGGCATGTTTATACTGGAACGATCGGCAAGCACCTCATGATGTTCAGCGTGTTCGGGCGAGAGAGCCACGCGAGCCAGGTCTGGGAAGGTATTAGCGCTTCTGCGCTTGCAGGTTGGCTCGCAAGCAATCTGGAGAGTGATCCTCAGCTTGTGGATCAGCTCGCACAGGAGGTTACGGCGCCACCTGCAACGATATACTTGAAGGATACTGCATCGACTTACAGCGTAATGACGCCGTCAGCCGCGCATTTTTTCCTGAATCAGTTTACCGTGAAAATGACGCCTGACCAGCTTTGCTCGAAGTACATCAACCGCATCAGGGGTTTCACGCGGCACTGGCTCGAGCGGCGCGCAAAGCGTTTCGACCGTTTCCGGGACGTTGGCGGAAAGGGGAAGTTTCTCAATCTGCCCGTTCCAGTATTGGATCTAACGGGGTTGCTTGACCAGGCCAAGAAAGTAAGCCAGGATGATAGTTTTTTGTCTCGATACGAGGAAGCTCGTGAGGAATTCGCTGCAAAGGAACCGGACGAACGCAGAGCGAGTATGAAGATAATCGAGTGGCTTGTCCATCAGGCAAATGCGTCTCCGTGCATCGTTGTCAGTTTCGCAATGCCGTTTTACCCAAGCAATTATCTTCTCGGAGAAGAGCGGGAAATGGTTGTATCCGCTGCGGAAAAAGCATTTGCTGAAGCAGCCAAAGGAGAGGAGCTGGCGATTCGCAGATTCTATCCATTTATAAGCGATATGAGTTTCTTCAGCTTTCCCGACGTTCCACTTAGAAGCTCGCACTGGCGCTTCCTCATCGAGAATTGCGCATATCCCATAGATCTTGAAGAATGGACTCTTCTGGGCGAGCTGAATGCCCCTGTTGTGGACATTGGACCTCACGGGCACGGCGCGCACACGGTTTTTGAACGCGTGGAGCGCGATTGGAGTTTTGAAACGCTTCCGCTTGTCATTGAACAAATGATCTCTGAGCTTTTCAAAGTTCCTTAGCGGGAGCGCAGCCTGAGTCCTTGCCGCAATATGCCCGTCTGATCCAGGAAAGATCGACCTGAGTGCGGGCTGCTCGTTATAAGTCCATTTCTATCTGAAAAGACCTGACAACCTTGCTCCGCGCATGCATAATTTGCTATTGTTTTGCAGACCGAAGTGCTAACATAGATATACCTGGGCATCGGGGAGCCATTGGCTGAGAGGGTTTTTGAACGGTGGCAAACGGCGTTTTGCTCGAAAGGCATTTTTACCGTTTCGCCGGATCATCGACCGACCCGCTGAACCTGATTCGGGTAATGCCGACGAAGGGAATGCAGCACCTCTCCATCTCCCCAGCACCAACGCAGATTTTTTGTGAGGTGATGGGTATGTCTTCGTTTGATACTGCGAGCACAGCGGAGAACGCGCGCGCGAAAAAGAACGCTGCGTCGAAGCTGAGCGGACTGGATCTCGCACTGTTGTGGTTCGGCGCGGCGGTTGTCGTGGACGAGCTATGGAGCGGCGCGCAGGTCGCTCCCGTGGGGATCGCGCTCGGCATCGTGCTGATCGTCGCAGGAAGGCTCACCGGCAATCTGCTTCTGGGCCTCGTTGCGAAGATGGGCGCGGAGACGGGCAGGCCTACGATGGTTCTTTCGCGCGCGAGCTTCGGCATCCGCGGCAGCATCATCCCCGCGCTCTGCAACATAGCACAGCTTATCGGCTGGACGGCCTATATGCTGGTGGTTGCGTCCGAGGCGATTGCGCTCGTGTTCGGAAGGGAGCTTACGACCGGCGAAGACATACTCGTCAAACTCATCATCGGCGCGATTACGACGGCGTGGGCGGTGGGCGGAAGCCGCTACTGGAAGATCGCGCATCGCATCGCGGTCGCGCTTCTCCTCGCGCTTTCGATCGTGATGACTTACTCCATTTTTCGCGAGCACAGCTTTGCAAGCCTTATGGCGGTGCCGCGGCCGGAGGGCCATCCGCCGATGCTCATCTTCGATGTGATCGTCGCGATGGCGATAAGCTGGGTGCCTCTCGCCGCGGACTATGGAAGGTTCGCAACAAGCGCGCGCGCGGCCGCGCATGGAACCTACTGGGGCTATTTCGCCGGTTCGACCTGGATGTATATCGTCGGGCTTCTCGGCGGATTCGCATTTCTCGCCGCAAATCCCGGTACGCCGGTATACGAACTTGCTCCCGGCGCAGTCGTTCTCGGCTCGCTTTCGGCGATGAAGCTCGCGGTCGCAGGTCTGATACTCGTCGTTGTATCCACGATTACAACGACGTTCCTCGATATCTATTCGACAGCCGCCAGCGCGCTCAACATCGTGCCCAACGCGAACGAGAAGATGCTCACGATTGTGGGCGGCGCGCTCGGCACGCTTCTCGCGTTCTTCATCAATATGCACAGCTACGTGCCGTTCCTTCTCCTTATCGGCGTCGTTTTCCTCCCGATGTTCGCCGTGATCGCAACGGATTATCTTTTCATCAAGCGGGGAAGGATCGCGTCGGACGAGCTTTTCAATTCCCGCGGGATTTACTGGTACTCGGGCGGATTCAACATCGCGGCCATCGTCTCGTGGGTAGTCGGAATGGCGATCTCGATCTGGGCGGAAGCGCCGCTCTGGTTGTCCGAAATATTCGGCGTAGAAACGTGGGCGCCGTTTTTCCTCGGCAAAACCATACCGAGCTTTTTCATCACGGCTGCGCTCTACTACATATTGTCGCAGCTATTTGGCAAGCGCACCGAACGCGTGAGTGAGAAAGCGTGAGTGCGAAGGTTTGATGAATATTGCTCGTTTCGCGCGATAAAGAGCGTTGCGGCTAATCAGCTATGATGCCCGCTGAATGCACATTATCAAGAGCAAACTACCCAACTCAGGGTTTGCTCCAAGGTAACCTTTGAAGTTTGGTACAATCTCATCGGGTAGATCAGCTACGGATTTCGTTATTGACATCGTGCTTGGCAGTGGCATTCTGTGGAGCATAATGGTCTGAATGGCGATAGAGACGGTGAAATATGGCTGCATTGTTGAAATCTGAGGAAGAAAAATCAGAGCTTTTGCCAGCAATGGTTCTCGAAGGAGATCCACTGCATGGGAAATTGCTGCCAATTAACTCCCAAAGATCGTGCGATTGTAAGCCATCACATCTGAACTGTATGACAGCGAAGGAATGGCTAAAAAGCCAATTGGGTGTTTGGCAGTTTTATTATGAAAAACGCGATGTACGCGACAAGAAAGTCCATCCTGCAACCTTTCCAATTGCGCTTGCAAAAAAGGTAATCGAACTGTTCTCACATTCGGGAGAACTTGTCCTTGACCCATTTGTTGGTAGCGGTACAACTCTTGTCGCTGCCAGCGACTTGAATCGAAATGCTGTGGGTTTTGATCTAAAGAGAGAATATGTCCAACTATGCTCCGAAAGGCTTCAAGAAAACACAAACATGTTCAATCATGCAGCTCAGATTTCCATACAGGATGATGCAAGGAACATTTCATACTATTTGGAAGAGGAATCCGTATCATTAATCTGGACTTCACCACCGTATGCCAACCTCTTGAATCGGAAGCGAAAAAACAAATCACGGCGGAACAGAAAAAACGAACAGCTTGGAAAAATAGAGCAATACTCAAATGACGAACGCGATCTTGGAACTCTTGCGCTGGATGGTTATTCGGAAGCGATGGGGGACATTTTTGAAAGACTTCTGCCTCTGTTACGCCCTAAAGGTCATTGCGTAATAAACGTTCCTGATATGTGGTGGGAGAATCAGCGAATAACCATACACGTCTCTCTAGTCGAAGAGCTGAGGAAGCGGGGATTTGAATTACGCAATATCATAATATGGGACAGAACAAACGTTGTTAACCGAATTGGCATTTTTGGCTGGCCCAGTAATTATATTACTATGGGCGTAACCTTCGAATATCTTCTTGATTTTTGGAGACCAGAATAATCCACTACTAGGTGAACTTATGTGTGTCATTACCAAGGAGGCGTTGATACATAATCTGCGTGAGATTCGCGACAGAGGATGGATACCTAATGCAAGGCCAGGGAATCCCGGAGGTGTAGGTAACACACTGGAAGACTTGCTTGGAATTGAAGAAAACAACTTGCCGATTCCAAACGCGGCGGAATGGGAACTGAAGTGCAAACGTGCAGCTTCATCTTCGTTAACAACCTTATTCCATATGGAACCATCTCCTCGGGCAATTAGATTTGTTCCAAAAATACTGCTCCCAAAATACGGTTGGGCGCACAGGGAAGCAGGAAGCTGCTATCCTGAGAACGAGATGAGCTTCAGGCAGACTATTAGTGGATTATCTACTACAGACAGAGGATTTGCGATATCTGTTGACCGCAGGTCGCGCAAGGTTACTGTCTCATTTGATTCGAGCAAAGTTGATGTGAGACACACTGAGTGGCTAGATTCTGTTGAGGATCGAGCCGGACTTAACGAGTTGGATCCTCAACCATATTGGGGATTTGACGATCTTTTTCACAGTGCAGGGAGGAAATTGCTCAACTGCTTCTATATACAGGCTGATGTTAGACGTGTCGAGCGCCGGGAGCAGTTCAAATACTCGAATATCAGTATGTTGCAGAAATTCTCGCTTGAGAAATTTATTAAGGCAATCGAGGAAGGCAACGTTCTAGTGGATTTTGATACAAGAACGGGGCACAACCACGGCACGAAATTCCGCATGCGGCAGAATGCGTTTCCGTCTCTATATGCGGAAGTAACAATAATATAGAGCTTATCCCTTGAGGTTACCTGTGAGCGTAGCGTGAAAAGCAATGTGAAGATCATTTTGGGTTGCCGCGCCGCAAGGCGCGTTACGGTATCAGGCGTGATACGCGCGAAAGGGCGGCTTAACGGAGCAATCTAAAATCCCAGCGCGGTTCCGGCGGGTGTGCTCACGTGATCCTGCAACATTCCGCTGTCGATTTCCTGCATCGTGATCCTGTTGATTACGGATTTCACGCCCTCAACTTCCTTTGTCATCTCGCCTGCAAGCTCGATGAGTTCGGGCAGCGATACTTCGCCAGCAAGCGTTACTTCGCCCGTTTCCATATTGGCTGTGATTGTCAAGTCAGAGGACCTCAGCCGTACATCCGTATCGAGGTACTGCCGTACCTTTCTTTCGAGATCATTTTCATTCTGGAGCTGGTCGAGTGCGTTGCACCCGATGATTGCAAAAAGAACCGCAAAGAAAATAATTACCAGTAATGCCTTCATACCGCACCTCCGTCACGAATGATTATACCCCGGCGAGGGATTATGCGTCCATCCCCTGCATGAATCCGGCAGTTCCTGTAAAATAGGGTTGTGGAAAAGCAGTCTGGAGATGGGCGGGAATCCGCCAGGGTCGAATTCAGCGTTTCGAAAAGCGACGCCGGAACGCGCGCGGACGTCTTCCTCACGCGCGCGCTTTCATCGCGCCTCAAGGAAAGCTTAAGCCGCGAGCGCGTCAAGGAGCTTTTTTCGGCGGGACTCGTCAACCAGTATGGCCGCGCGCTGAAGCCGTCTTCAAAGCTTGCAGCAGGTATGCTCGGAATCATCGCCGATCCGGAGAAACTCGCATCCATCGTCGCAGGCGGGACATCGCGTCTGAGCATCGAGCCTGCCGACCTTCCGCTCGACGTTTTGCACGAGGATGACCGGCTTGTCGTTATAAACAAGGCTGCGGGGATGAGCGTACATCCTGCACCGGGCGATCGCGATCCGACGGTCGCAGCCGCGTTGATGCACCGTTGGGGAATCGCGCCTACGGATGTCGAGAGCGGCTTCGAGAGGATGGACGAGCGGAACGATGCGCCGGATATGGATGGTGACGAGGGCAGCGGGTATGCTAGGGTGCTCGATCCGGCGGAAGCTCTAAAAAGAGCGCTTGTCAAAGCGAGGATTGGCATTGTTCACCGGCTCGATAAGATGACGTCGGGGTGCCTGCTCGTAGCGCGCGATGCTGCGGCGCACGCGTTCATGGGCGCGCAGTTCGCTGAAAGAACAGTTCGGAAGGAGTATCTTGCAGTAACTGTAGGCGTGCCCGCGCAGGAATCCGGCACGATAGATGCACCCATCGCGCGCCACCCACGCGACAGGATGCGGTTTCTCGCGATCGCGCGCGCGAAATCGGATGAAAGCTTGACGCGCGCGGCCAAGGATGCGCGAACGGACTATTCAGTTATTTCGGAGTCGCATGGCTTAGCTCTTTTGAAACTCAGGATTCATACAGGCCGCACTCACCAGATCAGGGTTCATCTGAAATCAATCGGCGTCGAGATCATCGGCGACGCAATGTACGGAACGGGCGCAAACGAGCGGTTTCTCAAGTTTCTTGAGGGAAGCAGGGGCAAGGGGACGCCGAAGGATTGGCTTGAGCTTGCCGATGAAAAAGCCGAGTCGGGCGATGCCGCCGTCTGGTCGCAGGGGATCCTCGATGCGCTCGGATTCGATGGTGAGGCATGCAGGGCAGGGCAGATGCTTCACGCGCGGATGCTTGCGTTCACTCATCCTGATGGCAACCGGATGGATTTCACAGCCCCGCTGCCCGCGTATTTCGAGAGCATACTTGAGGTTTTGGGACTTGAACATCAGCCCTAATAGGCTGAGTATCGCGTGGCTCAAGATGAGCTTTCCACTCATATTTTTTCTTGCGTGCTATTATGCGCTGCTTTCGAGCACGATCTCACAGCAGTAATTTCGATGTATTCTCTGCATTTTTGATGGACTTGATTGGATGAGCAATCTGCCTGGCAAACTGATTATTGTTCTTCACGCCCACCTTCCGTTCGTGCGCCATCCCGAAAACGAGCGCCATCTTGAGGAGCGCTGGCTTTTCGAGGCGATCACGGAAACCTACATACCCCTTCTCAAGATGATGGAGCGGCTGTCGAACGACGGCGTGCCTTTCAGGCTAACGATGTCGCTAACGCCGACGCTCCTTGCGATGTTCGAGGACGAACTTCTGAGAGTCCGCTATCTTCGATTTCTCGATGAGCATCTCGAACTTGCGAGCCGCGAGATCGACCGCACCTATCGCGAGGCGCGCGATTTTCATCATCTCGCGCACATGTACAAAACGCGATTCGAGGAGTGCCGCGGTGTTTTCGCGGATCAATACGATACGTTCCTTGCGCGCGGCTTCAGGCGGTTTTACGATGAAGGCTCACTCGAAATAATCACGTGCGCGGCGACGCATATGTTTCTTCCGCTTGCCCAGCCGACTCCGTCCGCAATCCGCAGACAGATCGCGGTCGGATGCGCGTACCACGAGCGTGTGCTCGGACGCCGCCCGCAGGGAATTTGGCTTCCGGAATGCGGGTACTTCCCAGGGCTCGAAATGAAGCTGCTCGACGAGGGCATCCGCTATTTTTTCGTGGATACGCACGCCATCGAGCACGGCGATCCGATGCCGGTGTACGGCGTGCATGCACCTGTGTACTGTGAAAACGGCGTCGCTGCGTTCGGCAGGGACAAGGAATCTAGCAAGTCCGTCTGGAGTGCGGAGGAGGGCTATCCGGGCGATCCAAGCTACCGCGACTTCTACCGCGATATCGGGTTCGACCTGCCACTCGATTATGTGTCCGAGTTCATTCACGACGGGAAAGTTCGCATTCACACGGGTTTCAAGTACCACGCGATCACGGGCAAGACCGCGCAAAAGCGCGTCTATAACGCGCACCGTGCGTGGGAGATGACGGTTGAGCACGCGGGGAACTTCTGCTTCAACAGATGCAAGCAGGTGGAACACCTTGCCGATGTTATGGACCGCCCGCCCGTCATCGTTGCGCCGTACGACGCCGAGCTGTTCGGGCACTGGTGGTTCGAGGGGCCGCTCTTCCTTGAAAATGTCATTCGCAAGTGCGCGGAGAATTCAGAATTCGTGCAACTGGCAACCGCGCCGGACTGTCTTGAGGAGTTTCCGGTAAATCAGGTTGTTGCTCCCATTTTTTCAAGCTGGGGGGACAAAGGATTCTCCAACTTCTGGCTGTCGAGTGCCAACGAGTGGATCTATCCTCACCTTCTTGAGCTCGCAGGGCGTATGGACGAGCTTGAGGCGCGCTTCCAGCATCACGAGAACGGCTTCGTCAGGCGCGCATTGAGGCAGGCGAAGCGCGAGTTGATGCTGCTGCAAGCGAGCGACTGGGCGTTCATCATGCAGACGGGTACGGTCGTTGATTACGCGGTTTCGCGCACTAAAGCGCACATCGCGAATTTCAATCACATCTACGAAGGACTTGTAACCGGAACCCTCGCGGAGGAATTCCTTGCAGATTGCGAGTGGAAGAACAATATATTTCCCGACGATATTCTCTAGCGATTTCCGTATCTGCCACCGGGTATAATATTGCGTCTGAACTTCATTGGCAGGGGATGAGCAAATGGCAAGGCTTGTGGATAAGTACCGTGACGAGAAGACCATTCTCAACGTCACAGGAAACAGCGGCACGCACTATAACGGCGTAACGATTGTGGCAACCTACGACGATTTCATCGTGCTGGACGGCGAGTCCGCGGCGGAGCGGGCAGGTGGGAACTGGCGCGGGGGAAGGGTGAACGTTCTCATCGGCTCTATTACCCGGTTCGAACCCGTCGCAGTCAGCCAGAAAGTAAGGCTGAACCTGAAAGGACGCTAAACACAAAATCGGATACAGCACTGTCAGGGCTGACTCATTAAGCCAGCGCTTTGGCGAGTTCCTCTTCTAGCAATGGAACGATTTCGAAGAGGTCGCCGACAATTCCATAATCCGCAACCTGGAAGATCGGTGCTTCCGGATCGTTGTTGATCGCGACGATTACTTTGGATGTCTGCATACCCGCAAGGTGTTGGATCGCGCCGCTGATCCCGCAGGCGATATAGAGCTTGGGATTGACGGTTTTCCCCGTCTGCCCGACCTGGTAGCTGTGTTCGATGTGCCCTGCGTCAACCATCGCGCGGCTTGAGCCCATCGCCCATCCAAACCGTTCCGCCATTTTTCTGAGCGGTTTGAATCCATCGGCGTCCTTCAGTCCGCGCCCTCCACTGATGATAATTTCGGCTTCTATCAGATCAACCATTCCAGCTTCCTTTGGCCGAAGTTCCTTTGTAACCGCGCTGTCGCTGCTTGCGTCGAACTGCATCTCGACAATCTCGCAAGAGCCGTCGCCCGCGTCAGCTGCGGGGAAGTTGTTCGGGCGGATGCTAAATAGCTGGATGCCGTCTCCGCGCAGCCTGCACTTGCTTATAATCTTGCCCGCATAAAGGGGCTTGGTTGCGATGATGCGTCCGTCATCCTCCTTCTCAAACGCCGTGACATCGTCGAGAAGCCCTGCGTCGAGTTTTGCAGCGAGTCTTCCCGAGATATCGCGTCCGAACGATGTGAATCCGAAGAGAACGATTCCCGCACCTTCGGCCTCGATCGCTTTCTTCACGCTCTCGGCGAAGGATCTTGATGCAGCGGTGTTGAGCGCGGGATCATCCACGACATATACCTTCGATGCACCGCGCGATCCAAGCTCGCCGGCTGCATCTTTCGCGCCTTTTCCGAAGATAATCGCGGCGAAATCACCATCGATCGCGCGCGCGGCGCCGATAAGTTCGTAGCTTATCTTTCTAGATTTACCCTCGTTCGTTACTTCAGCAACTATAAGAGTTCCAGCCATTTTTTTCTCCCTGATTCTGAAAGAATGATTGCCGTTTCAATATTCTCCGGCGTACCCTAAAATACCTTAGAATCCTCGCTAAGCGCTCTCACGAGTTCCTTGACTTTATCCGCGGGCTCACCATCAATGATCCGTCCAGCTTGCCTTGCGGGTGGTGTCGAAAATTCGACGTATTCGACCTGGGATTCGGCGGGGTTTGCAAGTGATTCATCGAGGCCGAGATCGCTCAGCTCCTTCGTCTCCCACGGCTTTTTCTTTGCGCCCATGATGCCTTTGAGCTTTGGGTAGCGCGGCAAGTTTAGCCCCTTGTCCGCGGTGATCACGGCGGGAAGCGATACTTCTACAACTTCGACTCCGTCATCCGTGTTGCGCTCGCATATCGCTTTGCCGTCCTCGATGTCGATCTTTATAGCCATCGAAACATGCGGAAGCCCAAGGTATTCGGCTACGAGAAGCGGAGTCTGCCCGTAGTCGTAATCAACGCCTTGTTTTCCCGCAAGGATGAGATCTGGCTTTTCCGATTCGAGTACCTTCGCAATGATTTTTGCCGCGCCGCGAGGGTTTGACCCTTCCATGTCGGTGCGGTTAACGACGATGGCACGGTCTATACCCATCGCAAGGACGTTCAACAGAACCTTCTTCTCCGATACACCGCCGACCGTGACGAAGAATGTTTCGCCTGATAGGGCTTCGGCTTTCGTTATTGCCTCTTCCACGGCGTACTCGTCGTACGGGTTGACGACGTAATCGATGCCGTCACGGCTCACGCGCCCGCCTTCAATTCTAGGTCTCGATTCGGTGTTCGGAACTTCTTTTACAAGAACCGCTATCTTCATTTCAACTCCAAGAGAAGCAGGATTTAAGCACTTTTTTATACCATTGGCCAAATGAGCACGTCAAGAGAAGAACGCTTCAAGTTATTTATCGTTCACAAGCATACGCAGTAGAATGTAAGAACGCATTATTGATGCTGCGCGTATGCAAACTCTGCGATGAATGACTTTTTCCCGCCATGTTTGTGATTTCACGATGTAGAAGGGTTTTGCACAGGTTGCCGCAGCTGATATACTTTTGTATCACTCGCGTTCATTCCATTTTCCGAGGGAATCTATGGATCCGACGTATTTCGGTGTAGTTAAGGCCCTGTATGCAGTCATTCTTCTTGGTTGCATCGGGTTCTTTTTCCTCCAGATTTTCCAGAGATTCAAGCATCTTCTTAAGGCAACGCCGATTCATCGAACCGACCGCGTCGGCGAGCGTATCGCCGGGTTTTTCAAATACTACCTGGGGCAGGGCAGGCTTTTTCATGGCTACCTCCTAGCTGGATTGATGCACGCTTTCATATTCTGGGGATTCTGGGTCGTTAGCGTCAACACGATCCATGCGATTATGGGCGGATTCGTCGCCGGATCGCATCTTCCCTGGCTCGGGCGAGAGCAGGCGCTCGGATCGCTCTACATCCTTTGCCGCGATATTTTTGAAGTGCTCGTGCTCGTTATGGTGGCGCTTGCAGGATTGCGCAGGCTGGTGACGCGTCCCAAACGCCTGACGTACGGTTTCGCGGCGCATCTGGTTCTGATCCTCATCGCCATCCTGATGGTATCGGATTTCTTTATCAGCGGCGCGGAAGCAGTTGCAACAAATCCGCACAGACTTAGCTTTGTCGAAAACTTGATGTGGCCGTGGATGAGTTCCTGGGGGCTTGAGAGAGCAATCACTGTTGGAGTTGTCGCCTGGTGGATTCATCTCCTTGGCCTGCTTTATTTTCTGAATCTTCTTCCGAACGGCAAGCACTTTCACGTTGTAACGAGCGTATTCACTGTGTTCTTTAGAAGACTCGGTGCGCCCGCGCTTTCAAAGATCAATCTGGACGAGGCCGAGGAAGCGGAGAAATTCGGCGCGGGCGCGATATACGATCATCCCTGGAAGTACCTGCTCGACAGCTTTTCATGTACGGAGTGTGGGCGATGCCAGGACAACTGCCCTGCGTTCCTTACGGAAAAGGAGCTCAGTCCCAAGCTCATCCAGGTCGATCTTCGGCATTATTTGTTCGATAATCAGCGCGCGCTCCTTGCGGGAAAGACGGAGGCGGACGAGGAAGGCGGTGTGCCGATGCTCCTTGGCGACACCATCGCTCACCAGCGGATATGGGACTGCACGACCTGCCGCGCGTGCGAGGAATTCTGCCCGCTTCTCATCGAACACTTGGGGCCGATTATGGGCGCGCGTCGCTATCTCACGATGGACTTGGACGAGTATCCCGAGGAACTCACGCTGTTCTTCCGCAACATGGAGAGCCAAGCCAACCCGTGGGGCATAGGCCAGGAAAACCGCACGGCTTGGGCGGCAGGGCTTGATGTGCCGATTATGGCCGAGAATCCCGACAAGGAAGTACTGCTTTGGATTGGATGCTCGGCGAGTTTCGACGCGCGAAACCAGAGGATCGCGCGCGCGCTTGTAAAGTGTCTGAACGCAGCCGGTGTGGATTTTGGCTACCTGGGCGAAGAGGAGACGTGCAACGGCGATCCTGCAAGGCGCGCGGGGCACGAGTATATGTTCCAGATGATGGCGGAGCAGGTCGTCGAGACGATAAAGCAGTATAAGAATCTCAAGAAAATAATCACGCTTTGCCCGCACTGCTTCAACATATTCGCAAACGAGTATCCGCAGATGGGGCTTGAGATCGAGGTTGAGCACCATTCGATGATTCTTGCGCGGCTCGTGCGGGAAGGGAAACTGAAGCCGTCTAAGAGAACCGAACTGGGAAAACTCGTCTATCACGACAGTTGCTACCTCGGACGCTATAACGGTGTTTACTCGCAGCCGCGCGAAGTGCTTTGGGCGGTGCCCGGCGTAAAGGTGGTCGAAGCCGAGAGGCATCACGCAAAGGGGATGTGCTGCGGTGCGGGCGGAGTGCGCATGTTCCTCGAAGAGAGCACCGGCACACGGATCAATCACTTAAGGCTTGAGCAGCTTGCAGCAGGAAAGCCCGATGGTATTGCCACGGCGTGCCCGTTCTGCCTTACGATGCTCGACGACGCGATCAAAGAGACCGACCAGGCCGACAAGTACAAGATTATGGACATCGCCGAAGTCCTCGCAGCCGGGCTTGAGGAAGGAAGCGCGTAGCCGTTTTTCTGTTACCGATCCTGATTGTCGCCTGCGTCCTTGTCCAGGGAATGGGATGTTGCGTCGGGAACGGAGTTGCATCGCTCGTAGGGTGCGAAGGCCGCATTTCTAATCTACGCGTGGCTTAGAGTAGTTTCGATTTTGTCGAGGATCTTGGGCTTTATGCGCTGCCTGTTGAATCCAAGATTCTCGTACTGAATCCCTTGTGCGAGTGCAAGGAGCTGGAAATAGTAAACGGGCGGCGTGTTGAAATCCTCGCCGAACCTTTTCCCCACTCTCACCTGGCCATGGTCGAACTGCGAAAAACACGTCGGGCAGATCAGGCACAGAATATCAGCTTCGACATCTCTGACCGTGGACAGAATATCGCGCATCATATTGGCGGGGATGTCTTCGTCCTGGCAGGCTTTCCCGCAGCAGAGGAACCAGTTGCGGTGTCTGACGGGCGTCGCGCCGAGCGCGGTAATGAGCGCTTCCATAACTTTGGGGTCGTTCGGATCGTCCACGTTCATGATCTTGCTCGGCTTTAGCAGGTGGCAGCCGTAGTGGATTGCGACCTTCAGACCTTCGAGTTTGCACTTCACGGATTCCTTGACTGCCTCATAACCTGCCACGTCCCTGACCACCGTAACGATGTGGCGTACTCTCACTTCGCCTTTGTACTCGCGGTCTATGCGGGCGAGGCGCTTGTTCACCTTAGTGCGAAGTTCTTCGTCCTCCAGAAGGTGGCGCGCCTCTGATAAGGTCGCCGTGCAGCCGGAGCAGTTGGTTACGATGTCGAGCCCTTTATCTTCTGCCAGGCACAAGTTGCGGGCGGCTATCGAGAGCCAGGAAAGCTTGTCCTTCGACTTGAAATAGATCGGGTCTGGGCAACAGGACGCTTCGGGAAGATCTTCGAGCTCGATCCCCAGGTTCGGCAGCGTCTTCCTGATGGCGTATTCCATATGAGGGTATCTCGCTGGAATCATGCAGCCCGGAAAGAATGCGAACTTGTTCATTTGCCCGAATCCTCCTCCGCAGGAGCGAGAAGCTTATGAATTTCGTCCATCGGAATTTCCTCGAGAGGCTTGAGTCCGAGCTTTGCCCTTTCTTTGGTCACCGCGCTGCTGAGCTGAACCGTTCGTCCGGTTTTTTCGAAAGTATCAATGATCCTTGAGACGGTCTTCGGGACGATTCCCCTGTCCGCCAGCATGTTCTTAAGCGATATAATGACTTCGACCGGCTTAACATCCTGGGGGCATCGCTCTGTACAGTTGTAGCAGTTCGTGCAAAGCCAGAGAACCGAATCTTCCCCGATCAGCTCCTTTTCAAGACCGTAAAGCACCTTGAGCATTATCTCGCGTGGGTTGAAGTCGTCGCTGTAGAAAGTTGCAGGGCAGTCTCCCACGCAAGCGCCGCACTGGTAGCAAAAGCTCGCGAGATTGCCTTCGACCTTTTCGGCAAGCTCCTTTCTGAAGGCGAAATCGATCCGAACAATCTCGTCTTCCTTGGGCTTGTCCAGATTGTTTTCGCTACTCATCCGATTCACCAGTTTTGTCCTTCACCGCGCGTTTTTTCATGTGGCGTATGCTGTTGGAGCGGCACATCGGGCAAGTGCGCTCCTTGTCCTCGCCCGGCTCCACAGGTTCTTCAAATTCATACCCGCACATCATGCATCGAAAACTCTCTTTCTTGGTCATCACCGACTCCAGATAGGAACTAAGGTGTTGAAACGGAAGCTTCAGTCTGCTTGGCGGACTTGGCTTTCCGCTGTTTCTTCGGCTTCTCCTGCAAAGCTTTGATCGTTTGCTCGATTTCTTCCTTCGTAACTTTCTTTCGAAGCTCTTCGACCTGCACCATTACCTTGGCGAACTTCTGACCTTCAGCGGCGCTTATCCATTCGAGCTGGAGCCGCTCCGGACGGATACCCAGGCGGTCCAGCTTGTTCCAGAGCCTTTGAACGCGCTTCACGGTCTGGCGGTTTGCGTTGATGTAGTGGCAATCCGCATAGTGACAGCCTGATACGAGTACGATCGGTGCTCCGCATCGGAACGCTTCAAGCACCATATCCTCCGAAACTCTGGCCGAGCACATCGTGCGGACCACGCGGTTGGTTGACGGGTAGTGGATTCTCGATATTCCTGCCATATCTCCGCCCGCGTAGCTGCACCAGTTGCACGCGAACACGAACACCTTGTCCTCGGGCTTGTCGGCGAGAATCGCGCGAATTTGGGCGATGAGCTGTTCATCGGTGAAGTGGCGCATGACGATCGCGTTGGATTTGCATGTCGCACCGCAGCAACCGCATCCTGCACACGCAGCCTCGACAACCACTGGAAACTGCCCTTTCTCCCAGATAATCGCGCCGTAGGGGCAGACGGATGCACATGCGCCGCATTTGGTGCAGGCGTCCTCGATTATGTAGCTCGTTATTGCCTCGACCGTAATCTGACCGGCATTCAGGAGCGCACCCGATCGTGATGCCGCTGCACCTGCCTGGCAGACGGAATCCTTAATGTCCTTGGGGGATTCGCAGAATCCGGCGAAGTACACTCCCCTGGTGGGGGCGTCGATCGGCTTGAGTTTCGGATGAGATTCGAGGAAGAAACCGTCGGAGGTTTTCGAGAGCGTAAGAAGCCCGGATATCTTCGCCAGATCCTTCGGCGGGATGACTCCTACCGACAGTACAAGCATATCGAACTCGTGCCTTTCGAGTTTGCCGGTGGTTGTATTCTCGACGGTTACAAGCAGGTTCCTGGTGAGCGGGTCTTCCTCGATATCGCCGGGCAGTCCCCTGATGTAGCGCGTGCCGGCTTCCTTCGATCTCTGGAACATATCCTCGAACGACTTGCCGAACGCGCGTATGTCCTGATAGAAAACGGTGTTAGTCAGATCCGGGTAGTGGTCGGCGAGAAGGAGCGTATCCTTGATCGTGTTCATACAACAGATATTGCTGCAGTACGGGCGACCGATGGCTGCGTTTCTCGACCCGACGCACTGGACAAAGCCAATGCGCTTTGGTCTTTCGCGGTCGGTCGGTCTAATGAAGTGCCCGGCAGTTGGGCCGCCTGCGCAAATCAGCCTCTCGAACTCCATCGAGGTGATCACGTTCTCGAATCTCGTGTAGCCGTAATCGTCGAGTTCCGTCGGATCGTATACATCAAGGCCTATCGCAACGATTACCGCACCTACGTCGCGCTCGATAATCTCATCCCTGTCGTCGTAGTCGATGCATTCCTGCTCGCACACATCTGCGCATTTCCCGCATGCGATGGGTGTTGTGCCAAGGCAGTCGTCCATATTAAGGATGTACGAGCACGGAACCGCCTGCGGGTAAGGGATGTATATCGCCTTGCGCGAGCCAAGTCCCATCTGATATTCGTCGGGCTTTACAACGGGGCACACTTTCGCGCATTCGTTGCAGGAGTTGCACACCTCTGGATCCACGTAGCGCGCCTTTTTTCGGATTTTCACGCTGAAGTTTCCGACGTACCCGGAAACAGCTTCAACTTCGCTGTAGGTCAAAAGCTCAATATTTGGATGTCGACCGACATCTATGGCCTTGGGGCCCAAAATTCATATGGAACAGTCCATAGTGGGATAAGTCTTGTCAAGCTGAGCCATAATCCCGCCGATGGACGCCTCCTTTTCGACCAGAACAACTTTGTGGCCTGCATCTGCAAGCTCAAGGGCGGCTTCCATGCCGGCAACACCCCCGCCGATGACCAGCGCTGCCTTAGTTACGGGGACGGTCATCTCAACCTGCGGTTCGAGGAATCGCGCCCTGGCCACAGCGCCTGCCACAAGGTCCTTCGCTTTCGCGGTCGCGCCGTCCCAATCCCCAGGATGAACCCAGGAGCAATGCTCGCGCAGGTTCGCCATCTCCATCAAGTACGGATTAAGCCCCGCTTCGAGCACGCACTGTCTGAAAGTCGGCTCGTGCTGCCTGGGAGTGCATGATGCAATAACGACGCGATTCAATCTGTGTTCGCGTATCGCGTTCTTGATCTCGTTCTGCCCCGGATCGGCGCATGTGTACTTGTTGCGGACGGCGCACACGACATCGGGCAGCGTTTCGGCATATTCGCTTACGGCGGCGCAGTCTACCGCTCCCGCGATATTCAGACCGCAGTCGCATACAAATACTCCGATCCTCAGATCTCCATCAACTTGTCTTTCGGACATACAGTTCCTCTCTTCCTCGGAGATCAACGCGCCGGCTGTGTGCAAAACAGATCAGCACTCAGTCCAGCGCTTCGACAACAAGTTCCGCTAAATCCTTGATTTCAATCTCGATATCCTCTTTAAGATTCGGGTCGTTCATTGCACACTTGAGATGAACCTGGCATTTGGGACAGCAAGTCACAAGCGTTGAAGCGCCCGTTGCTTTGGCTTCCTTCAATCGCCCGACCTGGATAGCCTTCGAATACCTGTCGCAATTCGTCCAGGTGCTTCCCGCACAGCAAACAGCGCGCTTGCCCGACTGGTGCATTTCAGCGAGTTCGATTCCGGGAAGTAAACCCAAGACGCTTCTGGGCGCGTCGTAGATTTCGAGATGCCTGCCGAGCCTGCATGGATCCTGGTAAGTAACGATGCGAGCATCCCCGTTTTCCTTGAAGCTAAGGTCGTTGTTACGAGCATTGATGAACTCAGAGATATGGAGAATTTCAGGGGGGCGTTGAGAGAAGTAAGGAGCATAATCAATCTTCCAGGTGCGCAGGCACTCCGCACAGGAAACGACGAGGATCGACGCTTTGCTGCTCTCTACCAGCTCGACGTTGTGCTTCGCAAGCAGATCGAAGCTTTTCCTGTCTCCGCCCCAAAGCAGATCGTGACCGCAGCATCTTTCCGATGGTGACACTATTGGCGTTATCCCGTGCTGGTTCAGTATTGAAATTGCAGCGCGTGTGCCGTTAAGCGAATGGACGCCCAGCTCATCGAAGAAGGCGTCCAAGTACATTGTGCATCCTGTCCAGTAGAAGACTTCGCTTTCATCCGACGTGATTCTGATGTCGTCTGTGATCCAGTCCATGCGGTTTTGCACCGTTTTTCCAGCTGCCATCATACGCATTGTAGACTGCAACGCGCCGCCGTGGGGGCAGCCAACATTATCCTCGCGATAGGTGTATTCCCTCAGTTTTTGCACAAGCTTAGAGTACTCCACAGAGGCGGGGCAGCTGCTGTCGCACTTCATACAAGTAAGGCATATACCGAGAGAGCCGTTGCTCTCAATAGCTTCCCGATGATCGAGGTTGGTGGAGAGCACTTGTCTTCTGGGGCTGAATGGCGCGCCCGCTCTCGCTATCGGGCAGTTCGCTGTGCATTTCCCGCAGTCGTAGCATGCCCATGCACGGGTTTCCTTTCCGATTTGTGTTAGCCTGTCCATATCGCTCACGGCTTCCCGTTGTTGCTACCCGCACGACGGCTTGAGAAAGGTCCGGGGCCAAGATCGCGTATCTGATCGGTGAACTCGTTAATCACCTCGGCAAATCGCGCGCCTTCGGCCGCGCTAATCCACTCCAGACGAAGCCTGCCGTCCTCGATTCCAAGTAGTTTGACCATTCTCTGGGTTCGCTCAAACTGCTCTACGGCGCGCTCGTTCCCGAAAATATAGTGGCAGTCGCCGAAGTGGCATCCCGATACCAGGACACCATCTGCCCCTCTCTCGAAAGCCTTAAGGACAAATGCAGGTTGAATGCGTCCGGAGCACATAACACGAATAATTCTGAAGTGGGGCTGGTGCTCAATCCGCGTAACGCCGGCCGTATCCGCGCCCGCGTAGCTGCACCAGTTGCAGGCAAAAACGATGATGTTGGGCGTCCAGCGGCGTTTGCTCTTTCGCGGCGTAACAGCATCCTTCGTTTTCACTTGCTCCGATGTCACAGCTTAGCCTCCACGGGGAGTGCTGCATCAATCATCGCGTTAATCTGCGCGTCGGTAAAATGCATGGCGGATATCGCTCCGGATGGACACCAGCTTGCACAGGTTCCGCATCCCTTGCACATGCTGGCGTTGATCCTTGCAGTGAATACGCCAGGTGAAACCTCATGCAACGACGGCGCTTTGAACAAGCAGATCTCTGCACATTTCCCGCATCCCCTGCACTTCTCTTCATCTACCACAGATACAGCAGGATCGAGCCGTACGTTGTCGTGTGCGAGAAGCGTCGCAGCCTTGGCCGCGGCAGCCGAGGCCTGCGCCACCGAATCAACGATGTCTTTCGGCCCCTGAACTGTGCCTGCAATGAAGACACCTTCTACCGCGGTCTCAACCGGCGCCAGCTCCGGGTGAAGCTCAAGGAAGAAGCCGTCAAGACCGAGACTTGTTTTGAGCATATCATGGAACTTGTGCGTCTCGGGCTGCCTGGGTCTCATACCCACGCTCAAGACAACAAGATCCGTCGGTATTTCGAGCGTTTTGCCCAGAAGATCGTCTTTGCAGCGAACAGCGGTCGCCTTCTCGTCTCCGATGACTGAAGGTGTATCCGTTTCCGAATGGCGGATGAATAAAACTCCAAGCCCTCGCGCCTTCCTGTACATTTCCTCTGCGCCTGCAGATACCGTTCGAATGCCGCGATGCAGAATGGTGACGTTGATTCCGATCTCTGCAAGCTGGATTGCCTGCTTTATTGCTGTTGGGCAGCAGTACCTTGAACATCCGGTGAACCCATTGGGGTCGCGTGAGCCAACGCACTGTATGAATGTAACGTTGATTGGTCGTTTCCCGTCCACCTGCAGATCGCTTATGTCCATCATCAGAAGGTTTTCGAACTGCTCGCTCGTAATAACATTATCGAGCTTTCCGTATCCGTATTCACCCACGGGAACGTACAAGTCAGCCCCTATTGCAAGGATGATTGCTCCAATGTGCAGAACATCGTTGCTTTTGCCGGAAAGTTTGGCCTCGAAGTTGCCGACGTATCCTGAGATGCCGTCTACATCTGTTTCAAGAAGAACGCGTGCCCCGCTGTTTTTCAAGCGGTCAAGTTTTTCATCCATAACTTCGGAAGCCGGGCGCATATTCGGGTACATGCATTTAAGGAAGGGAATATCCAGGCGTCCGCCGAGCCTGGCTTCCTTTTCCACAAGCGTCACTTCGAATCCCTGTGCTGCAAGGTCGGTTGCGGATTCTATTCCCGCAATTCCCCCGCCGATTACGAGTGCTGCCCTTTGCATAGGAGCTTCGCCTTCGTACAGCGGATTGAGATTACGCGCTCTTGCAACGCCCATTCGAATCAAATCGCGCGCCTTTACCTGGGCGTCCTTGCGGGACTTCGAATGTACCCACGAACACTGGTCGCGTATGTTGACCATTTCAAACATGTAAGGGTTGAATCCGATCTGTGAGCACGTATCGCGGAACACGGGCTCGTGTGTTCTCGGCGTACAGGCGGCGACAACGATTCGATTAAGGTTATGTTCTTTGATCAGCTCTACGATCGCATCTTGCCCCGTTCCACTGCAGGTGAACTGGTGACCGGTGGCGATAACGACATCAGGGATCTCAGATGAGTATTCGACGAGTTCGTCGACATCGAGAACACCCGCTATGTTGATGCCGCAATGGCATACTACGACGCCGATTCGCGGCGGCCCAGAAAGATCAAGCTGCTCTATGTCTGCTTTCTTCACGTCAATCCTGTGCTCATTCAGGAACAGTTGTGAACGAGATGCAGCTGCGGATGCCTGGGCAACACAGTCAGGTATTACTTCGGGGCCCGATGCGCTTCCACAGACGAATACACCTTCACGTGATGTTTCGACCGCGGACACAGCAGGATCCTTCCGGGAAATGAAGCCGTATGTATCCGTATCGATCCCCAGAATTTCTGCGAGTTCAACTGCGCCCTTTCTCGGTGCCGCAGCAAGCGAAAGCACCACAAGGTCGGCCTTCAAGCGAAGCTGCTCTCTGCTTGTCGTATTCTCGACGAATAATTCCAGCGAATCGGTTCCGGGAACGAGATCGATTTTCGCCGGACGTCCCCTAAGATAAGTGGCGCTGTTTTCGGACTTCGAGCGCTCCACAAAATCGTCAAAGCCTTTTCCGAATGCTCTGAGATCGGAATAGAGAATCGTTATTTCCTCAACCTGGGGGTCGTGCTGTCTTATGAGCATCGAGTCTTTGACGGCGTTCATACAGCAGAACCTGCTGCAGTAATGACGTCCGCCTTCGCCGCGGGCTCCCACACATTGAACAAAGGTGATGTTTTTCGGGGTCTTGTGATCCGAGGGACGAACCACGTGCCCATTCGTAGAGCCGGAAGCGTTGAGCATCCTTTCCAGCTCGAGGCTTGTAATAACGTTTTGAAACCTGCCGAACCCGTAGTTGCCAAGCTTCCCTGCGTCAAACTCATCGAAACCGATCGCAACGATGATCGCGCCTACGTCGATCTCGATTTCCTCTTCCTTCATATCGAAGTCGATTGCATCAACGTCGCAAGCCTTGACGCAGCGCCAGCATTGGCGGCAGTATTCATCGTCGATTACATATGCTGCAGGCACCGACTGCGGGAAGGGGCGATAGATAGCTTTGCGAGCCTTCAGGCCAAGGTCGAATCTGTTGCCGATCACTTCAGGGCATGCATCGACACATAATCCACAGGCCACGCAAATGTCCTCGTGTACGTACCTGGGTTTCTTGCGAAGCTGAACTTTGTAGTTGCCCGGCTCACCCTCGCAGCTTATGACCTCGGTCATGGTCATTACTTCCACTTGGGGATGTCGACCGACATCCATCATCTTAGGACCGAGGATTCATATGCTGCAGTCCATCGTAGGGAAGGTCTTGTCGAGTTGAGCCATCCTTCCCCCTAGTGTGGGTGATTTTTCTGCGAGCACCACTTCGATTCTTGAGTTGGCAAGATCGAGTGCAGCCTGGATGCCGGCAATTCCGCCGCCGATTACCAAGGCTTTCTTTGCTTGCGCCGGATCTACACCCGTCCCCAATAAATCTGCATTAGCCAATACTAGCAATACCTCGCACAGAAATAAAACCCTCGCTGGCACACATTAAGCCTATGTGCCTGCTTTTACTTTCTTACCGGATTTCCCTTTGGCAGCATCTCCGAATTCCTTATCGAAGTACTCACAGCCGGCATCAAACGCCTTGAGATTCAGTTCTTCCGTCCCAGCGGGAACTGAACTCAATACGGCTTCTCGCAATGCTTCTCGAGGCGCAATCTTGGTTACAGAGCCGAAGAAACCGAGCATTACTATGTTCTGTACGATCTTGCGGCCCAGCGATTCCGCTATTCGTGTCGAAGTTATCCCGTAGGAGGCCTGGCCTTTCTTCAGCTTTGGATGAACGAGGTCCTTCTCGTAAATAAGTATTCCGTCATCCTTCAGTTCGTCACGGTATTGGTTGTATCCCTCAGATGACATAACCACGAATATGTCTGGGCGCTGAATGTAAGGGTAGAGTACTTCAGTATCGGATACAACGAGTGTTGTGCTGCAGGCTGAGCCGCGCGCTTCGGGGCCGAAGCTCTGGATCATCGTTGCGTGCATCCCGGCGTTTATCGCGCAGGCATGGCCGATGATATGACCAGAGAGCACCACTCCCTGGCCTCCGTAACCTGTAATCCTTATCTCCGTTCTACTCACGGATCATTCCCCCTTCGTTACTCATCGGTACGTACCTGTCGCCAAGAGTTCGTTTGTAATGATCGTGCATCATATCGAGGAAGGTCGGTCTTTCTTCGTCGATGAATTTGCCGCAGATGATCTTGTCCTGGAAGGAGATGTCGATATCCCGCGTGTCGACGCCGTTTCGGATCTCGGAGCTCTTTTCGTAGTAGTTAATGAGATTGAGTCCGGTGCCGAGCTTGTTCAGGCGCGCGTAGAGTGTGGAGCACGGCGTTACAATCTCGATAAAGCGGAATCCCTTCCTTGAAAGAGCTTCCTTGAACGCCTTGGTCATACGTCTTACATGGAGGCTTGTGTAGCGAGCGACATATGATGCACCGCAGCTTGCAGCAAGATGCGGGATGTTGAACGGACGCTCGAAGTTGCCGAAGGGCATCGTGGATGTTTTGGCCGTAATAGGCGTTGTAGGTGCGTTCTGTCCACCGGTCATCCCGTAGATGAAGTTATTGATGAGAATAACCAGCAGGTCGATATTCCGTCGGGCCGCGTGGATGAAGTGGTTTCCGCCGATGCCGACCAGGTCGCCGTCGCCCGAAAAAACTGTGACGAGAAGCTCCGGCCTGCCTAGCTTGAGACCGGTTGCAAAGGGAACGGCGCGCCCGTGCGTTGTGTGGAAACCGTCCAGATTCATATACCCGGCGGTTCGTCCTGTACAGCCGATGCCGGAAACAATCGATACCTTGTTGATATCGATGCCGCTTTCGTCAAGCGCCGTGGCATAGCATTTGACTACGGTGCCAATGCCGCAAGTCGGACACCATATATGGGGCATGCGATCCATCCGGATGTAAGGTGAAATCGGGTGTTCGGTTGCATCTATTGTTCTTTCGATTACTTTGCTCATTTAGCAGCCTCCAGAATTGCATCCCGAATATCTTCCGGATTGTGCACTCCTCCACCCATATGGGAGACCAGTATTGCAGGAACCTTGCCTGCTGCGCACCGTTCGACTTCCAGAACGATCTGGCCGTAGTTGATCTCCGGCACGACGAACGCCTTTATTTTCCCTGCAAGCTCCCGTATCCGTTTTTCGGGGAAAGGCCAGACTATTTGAAGCCTAATCACTCCGACTTTCACTCCTTTCTTCCGGGCAAGATCGATGCCCATCCGCGCAACGCGTGCGGTTATCCCGTATGTCACCAGCACTACATCTGCTCCGTCAACCCCATCTTCTTTATACTTTGCGATCTCGTCCGCGTTCAGCCTGATTTTATCTACAAGCCTTTTAACAAGGACTGCCTGGCATTCTTCGCTCATTACAGGGTAACCTTTTTCGTCATGCGTCAGGCCGGTAGTGTGAAATTTGTATCCATCGCCCGCACGGGCGAACTCGGGGATCATATTCCCGTTAACGAGGTAAGGTTTGTATTCCTCCGGTTTAGCTCTCGTCAGCTTCCGGGGTACGATGTCAATTTTGTCAGGGTCCGGTATGACAACCTTCTCCGTCATATGTCCGACGCACTCATCCATCATAAACAGAACGGGAGTACGGTACTCTTCGGCCAGATTGAATGCGTCTGTCATAAGATCGAATGCTTCCTGCGGGGATTCGGGACAAAGTGCGATGATTTCATAATCCCCATGTGAACCCCACCTGGCCTGCATCATATCGGCCTGTCCGACCATCGTAGGCAGGCCTGTCGAAGGGCCGCCGCGTTGGACATTCACGACCACACACGGTGTCTCCATCATCGCTGCAAGCCCGATATTCTCCATCATTAGGCTGAAGCCGGGGCCGCTCGTCACGGTCATTGACTTCACGCCTGTCCACGAGGCACCGACAATAGCGGCCATGCTGGCGAGTTCGTCTTCCATCTGGATGAAAGTGCCGCCGATCATCGGGAATCTCTGGGAAATGCGCTCTACAACTTCCGTGGAAGGTGTGATCGGGTATCCGGCAACGAATCTGCAGCCCGCAGCCATTGCTCCTTCGCCACAGGCATAATCGCCATCGAGGTAGTGTTCGCCTGTTAAGACTCCCAAAGGGTCGGTTTTCATAAAGCTACCATCCTTGGTGTTGTCTCAGGTTCGAATGATTCGATTTCCTGATCGACGAGTCGTCTGTTTTCAAGCTGTATGCAGAAAATGGCGAATTCCGGGCAAATCATTTCGCAAAGGCCACAGTTAACGCACTCGTTCGGTTTGACTACGATGGGCGAATGATAGCCCTTTGCGTTGAATTCCGTGGACATCTCCAAAACGTCCTTCGGACAATACTCAACGCAAAACTCGCAGCCCTTGCAGCGATCCGCAATAATGTGAACTTCACCTCGGGGAATTTCCACCTGGTCCAGATCAAGGGGTTTACGCCAAAACTTCATTGTATTTCGGGGCTTGGGATTATCCCGTTACCCGCCTCCTGTTTATCTACAAAAACTACACACCGACCAAGGTCCTTTCCGCAATGATGCGCAATGGCGGAATTTGGGAAGAAAGGCGCGCCGAGCACGGGATATGTGCTTTGCGAACCAATGTCGAATGGGGGAGGTTATGCGACCGATGAAAGGGTTTCATGGTGAGAGCATTTTTTCCTTCTTCATCTTGCCCTAGGCAAATGCAAGAAATCATGCTTTTGATCACCAGCATCAAGGTCGGCTACGTGCGGAAAAATGATATCCAGAAATGAAAGCTACCATCAGTCCTACAACAACTTACAATCCACCATAATTATGTTATCAACATGTGAATTCAATCGCAAAGAAGGTTGCTCATGTGCCATTCATCACAAACTCGCATAATTTATATGCTCCTTATTGAAAAATGCATATTTGGTCAATTATCGAGAATCCTTGTTATGCACAGGATTAGCGGCACATTAATCCGGATATTTAGTATCAATACTGAAGTAAACATTAAGGTCTGGTTGTGTATTTTCACAAGCTCAACAAATTGGTTTGGGCAAGGATATTTTACATCTGGCACTTGATATTATTTCATTATCCATTATAATCAATATATGCAAGGTGTCTAGATCGTATATGGATGGTCGTGTCAGCTGGGAGGCAATCGGGATTGTTAATCTCCAAATCCAATCAGGAGCGAGTGTGCGAGGAGTGTGGTAAGCCTGTTAAGGTTTCCATTCTCTTCCGGCTTCCAATGCAGCGCGGCCTTGGTGGAATGGAAAGACCGAAGCGCGGCGGGTTCTACCAGGTCGAATGCGAAAATTGCCAGCAATGCAAGAAGCTCGGTCGCGACTGTGTGTGGGCGGTCGGTATGATGCAGAGCAAGCGCGATCCTTTGGGCTTGAGATTGCCGATTGAGTAAGCGCAGGTGATTTTGGCGGCTTTATGTGGCCGCCGATGAGAAATATGAAACGGCGTGTAATCGTCGTGCGGGTTCGCGCGGTAGGGGCAGCTGGCAGCCATCTGTGTGATATTCGCATTTCCCAGACTGATCGGCACATCAAGCTGTCTTTTCCACCAGCGACAAGCCTGCGCGCGCCATTATGCTCAGGTAGTACTTCCTCAAATCGAGATACAGCCTCTGCAGGTAGCAGTCCGAGGCCGGGCATTTAGCGACCGAACCTGTCGCAACGTAATTCGTCGCCGGACATCCGCCCGTACAGCTTTTTTGCGCTTTGCATTTCACGCATTTCTTTCGCTCTACACTTGAAATCCTGTAATACTCCAAGCGGTTATCGAGTCTTTCCTTCGAAAAGCCGTTCACGACATCGCCGAGCGGCAGGAATCCCTCGCCGTCGAAAGCGCCCTGACCCTTCGCGCACGCCTGTATCTTTCCATCAACGTCCACGCTTATTCGATAGCGCCCCGCGCTGCATCCCCAGACGTGGGTCATATCCGATTCGTCCAGCGTACCCCAGTTCTCAAGAAGCGAAATTCGTATCGGATGTTTCTTCTTCTTCAGGGCGACGTAATTGTCGAGAACCCGTTTCATCTGTTCGATAAACACGCGGTAGCCTGCCTTCGGCCATTCGATTCCCGTCGCGCACCCGATTATGAACTGGTTTATGCCGAGATCCACTAGCTCCATCACATCGTCCGCGAGCCTTCCCACGGTTTCGGGCGTTGGCGTTACCCGCGCGCCTAGCCACGGCTGGAAGTACTTCATCATCGGAATCCGGCTCGCAATCGTATCGAACGTGCCCGTGCCGTCGGGGAATTTCCGATGCGTGTTATGCGATTCCCGACCGCCGTCCATACTGAGAAGCAGGTTTACATTGTAGCCGCGGAAAAACTGCATCATCTCGGGCGTAATCAGGCTCCCGTTTGTCGTGATGCTGAATGACGCCTTCTTGCCCGCGCGCATAAATTCACGCCGCGCGTACGGCACGAAGTCTACGATGGTATCGAATACGAGAAGCGGCTCCCCGCCGAATAATAGAAATTGAATGCTCTCTTCGCTTCGCGATTCGCGCAGTATAAATCGAACTGTCTGCTTCAGTACGTGAAATGTCGTATCTCTGCGTTTCTTC
>JAGGVC010000033.1 GCA_021158185.1 bacterium
CTGATAATCTCCCGCATCCACGATTTCAATCGCAGGCTCAAGGATATCCCCGATGGCGGCTGAAGCTTCTTCCTTCGTTTCACCGAGTTTTGCGCACACCGTCGGATTGGCCGGATCGAAATAACAGGCCGCCCAGGTTTCGCCCGCAGTCACATGATCGCCCGGTTTCTTTGCGAGCAGGAGGCCCGCAAAAGGATCTATCGCATCGTCGAGCGTAAACCTGCCTGCGCCGAGCGCGCGCGACAACTCGCCCACCGCGCGCGCGCGAATACGCGCGATCCGACCTGTTTCGCGCGCGATAACCGAAACTTTTTCGCGATTATCAATTTCACCCAGAACATCCGCGAACTTTGCGAGCGAGCCGCCTTGAGCGCTCACGATACTCTCGAAAACGTGCATAGCAACCCGATTATCTATAAGCGAATTGAGCTTATCCCTTGCAGCATCGCTGGTTTCGGCGAGTCCGGCACGCAACAGCACTTCGCTTCCAAGCGCGAGCGCAACTTCGAGAAGCTCGCGGGGGGCGTTTCCCTTGAGCGATTCGAGCACTTCTCTCATTTCTAGCGCATTGCCAACCGCGTACCCAAGCGGGCTGTCCATCCTCGTGAGGACGCAGCTTACGTTACGCCCGAACTTCCTGCCGACGGCCACCGAGAGCCGCGCGAACTCTTCCGCAGACTCGATATCCTCGAAGAATGCGCCGTCGCCGACCTTTACATCGAGCACGATCACCCCTGCCCCGCCCGCGAGCTTCTTGCCCATTATGCTTGCGACGATCAGGGGAATGCTGTCCACGGTTCCGGTCACGTCACGCAATGCGTATAGCTTTTTGTCGGCAGGCGCGAGGTTGCCTGTCTGACCGACGATGGCACCGCCGATGCTCTCGACCTGCGAGATTACCTCGTCGAGCGTGAGCGATGTGCGGAAGCCGGGGATGCTTTCGAGCTTGTCTATCGTGCCACCGGTATGGCCGAGGCCGCGCCCGCTCATCTTGCACACCGCGCAGCCCGCCGCGACGAGAAGCGGGACGAGAAACGGCGTAACCTTGTCGCCCACGCCGCCGGTCGAGTGCTTGTCTACGAGCGGACGGTCGAGGTTTGGAAACGACAGCGTTTCGCCGCTCCGCCACACGGCTTCGGTAAGTGCGAACGTCTCATCGTCGGTCATCCCCTTGAGAACGACAGCCATCAGAAGCGCGCTGGCCTGGTAGTCGGGAATCTCCTTCGCGAGAAATCCCACAAGAAAGGCATGCCAGTCGCCTTTCGAAAGCGCGCCCCCGCGCTTTTTGGTGTCAATCGCCGAAAGAATGTCGAATGAATGCTCCATGCGCGCGATTATAGCCTTGAATGTGCGATACGCGCGCGACCGCGTGATTAAACCGCGCACGCGCGATCGCGATGGCGCGCGACGAGCAGTCAAACTTCCGACCTCCGATGAACATCCATAATCGTTGACGGGCGCGCGGATGCGGATTATATTGCTCGATGTGACTGCGAAAGCCGATTTGAAACGCAACGTGGGCGCCGTCAAGACCGGCATGGGCTGGGTCGGCTTCCTCTGGCGGCGCGGAAAGCTGATCGCCAACTCGTCCTTCGTCGATTCCATACGCAGTGCGCTGACAGCGATTGACGAAAGCACCGGATTCGGCGACACCGACCGAAAAGCGCCAAGGTGGATCGAGGATTTCTTCATTTTCTACGCCGACGGCAAGGCGAAGCGCGCCGCAACGATTCTCGAAAAGAAGGCCGGATTCGACTTCGAAGGCGCGACACCGCATCAGATCAAGGTGTGGACTGAGCTTACGAAAATCCCGTTCGGCGAAACAAGAAGCTACGGCGAGATTGCGAAGATCGTCGGTAGCTCGCCCCGCGCGGTCGGCGGCGCGTGCGCGCGAAACCGCTGCTCGATCATAATCCCCTGCCATCGGGTCATTGGCGCCGATGGCAAACTCGTCGGATTCGGCGGCGGCCTCGAAATGAAAAGGATGTTGATTGAGTATGAGAAGGCGGCGCTGGGGAAGTGATAGAGCGCTAAGGCAGGTCAGGCGTCGAGGCCATCATCGTCCACCACGCCGACTTCGTCAACTTCGAACCGATGAATTAGGGGGGAGCCTAAGCGAAGCCGTGAATAACTTCCTCATTTGTTATGCGGATCGCTTCCTGTTCAAGTTTGTAGGCTTTTGTGCGTTTCTTGTTCGCTTCAATGGCAATCCTTCGCTTGCGGATGTGCGGTGTACGAAGCCAGACTGGCGCTTGATGGGCGGGATAAACGAATCGATTGCGAAGGAGTCCGACCCGCTCGCGATAGAAGCCGAAATCGATGACACATTCGCGCAACTTGATGGCAGGGGATTTATCCGTACGCCAGGTTGCAGCCTGAAAACGAACATCTGGGAAGGGCATATTTAGCGGATGCGGGAGAAGGTAAGAGGGTTGTGGCGACGAAAAACTATTGGCGGTTCGTCTTATGTATGCTATTTTGACCATGCTCAGTGACTTAGCATTTGTTATGGTAGGTAAGTGAGCTAAGGGTGTGATTTGAATGAAGGAACAACCGAGAAATGCTGCTGCTATCCTGCTGACCTTGCTTGTAGTTGGCGCGTCCTTTTTATGGGTTTTCCACCCGTGGAAACCATTTCCGGATTCAACCGGACGTGGGCTGTGGAGGGCCCGTCGCTCAGCCAGTTCGATTCAAAGTGTTGACATATTCGAGTTATACGGCGCTTACCAGAGAAACCCGATATCGGCGGATGCCCGCTGGAAAGGCAAGACCGTAACGCTTGAGGGAATGGTGTTTGGAATTGGGCGTGATAGTTCTACGAATAAGTCTTTTATTAATCTCGGATATGATGAATATCCATATCGATACGGCAGATATGGATACGCCAGATACATTTATGCAGATTGCTATCTAACAAGAGAGCCTGAGTCTTCGCTTTCCAGTCTAGTAATTGATGACGAGATTAAGATCTCTGGCGTTATATCGGGGGTTGCTCCTTCGGGTCGTGTTGTTGTTGTGGACTGCAAATATATTGGCAAGGTCTCGTCGAAGCCAGTAAGCCTCTATGAAGACGAATCAACAGAAGATCTCCAGTATATGCCGCCCGGTAGCCGTCCAGATGGGGCACCACAAAGCGGCCCTTGGCCAGATCCTATAGTTCCAATTCAGTAGCACTAAGAGGTACGCAGCCCGGTTTGATTGTCTAGGTTGATTAAGGTCAAAAGGAGAGTAAAATGAATGAATTAGAGCTAGAGCATTTTAGCCACCTATTCAGCTTGCCTGCGATTTTCGATTTTACGGCACAAGGAGCCATCTCACTCTTGGCGAGTGACTTTCAAGCTCAAGCTATTTGTCGTTTGCGGCTTGAACGCAATGGAAATTGCTTTATATTCATAGAGCCCATCAATAGTCAACATGCAATATCTATGCATAACAATATTCATTCGGGCAATCACATTGCATTTAAAGGTGTTGCACTAGATGGATCCCAAATCACGTCAAAGGACTTAATTGTTGTTAAAGGGATTAACAACTATCAAATAGGCCAAGAATTAGAGGTTAGATACGTTGCAAGACCGGCGTATGAAGTGGTTATACACCATCACACTGGAGAGAGCCAAAGGCCAGCCTCGTTGGTTTTCGGATTGCTTAATTTCGTGCCCAGCGCGGGAGAATTTCATTTTGCCGCTTTTAACAGGAAATGGGCTGCAGTTTATTTGGAAGATTATCAGCAAACACTAGCCGCATTGGATAGTCAAGTACTCCCTAGGGCCATAGTTTCCTGCATAAAAGTTGACCTATTGGAAAACGATGACGTTCGGCATGCTGAGGATTCTGCGGCCCTGCTGTGCTGGATGTTGTCAGTGGCATGTGCGAATCTCGTATGCATTAGTTTTGCCCGCACTGTTACGACTGGCGGAAGTTTTTTAAAAACCAGTATTAGGACCACGGCCAGCGACGAATATGTAGCGTTTGGCCAATATATAGATAACGTTAACATTGCCAACGGTATCAGATCTTTTATAGAACAATGCTCACATACATATGATGCGAGACGTGCGGAATTGCAGCTTGATCGGTACATTCACTGGCTGCTTTATTCGTTTTCTGATATAGCAGTAGAGGCTCGTATGACCGCTTTAATATTGGCGTTGGAGGTGATAACTTCGGCTCATGCTCGAGTTGCTGATGGCTTGACGGATGAGCAGCTTGAACAAAAGAGCATTCAAGATAAAATGAAGCTACTAAATGGCCATTTGAGATTTATTCCGGCTCGATTCTTGGGTGATAATCTGCGCGCTAACGTAAGAAACCCACTTTTCCATTTAGGAAATGTCATTAGATATGATACAGGGAAGTTATTCGAAATATATCGCCAATACTTAGACATTGCGCTTCAGATTCTATTTCGGATCCTAGGGTATACAGGGCAGTATCTTAATCCATCTAATGATTATAAGCCTACTAGTGTTCAATAGTTGAACGCACGAAAGATATTTTTTTGCACAGACCGGCGAAGTCCACGGCGCACCCTTCGATACCCTACCGCCGCCCTTGCAGGACATCAACGCGAATGGTTCAAGCGATCCCGACGGAACGATCGTGAAATGGGAGTGGCAGTGCTTTTCAAGCGATATATGGTGTGACTTTACGCCCACGAGCGGCGCCGCGCAGTTCACACACAACGCAGCAGGCGTATTCACGGCGAAGCTGCGCGTAACCGACGACTTCGGCGCGACAGCGACGACACCGTTACCGTAACCGTCAACGCACAGCCGATCGCGCAATGCAACGCAAGTCCGAGATCCGGCGTGCGCGAGCAGTGTCTCCGCCCTCTTCCACGGTTTCCTGGTATGCTTCGACCGCCGCCATATCCCAGTGCCAGGTATCCTCGAATACCTTTATCTGTGCAACCGAATCCGTGCCGTTCTTTTCCTCATAGAGCACGTTGTAATCCTGGTTGCTCTTGAACGGCGGATCGAGGTAGACGAGATCAACGAACTCGTTCGGGATGTGCTCCCGAAGCACGTTAAGGTTATCGCCGTAAAACAGGATGTTTCCATCCAAAACGCATCACGCTCCCGTTTCTCGAACACGAGTATTATATCGCATCCGAAGGAAACGCGCTTCCAGCGGAATTTCCAAAATGTGGGCGGGAGTAAATCCCGCGCCCTACGTCCGGGAAAGATGGCATTTGCGAATTCCTGCAAAGACGGGCTGCTGCCAGCAGCCCCTACTCTTCCAAATTCAACTTTTCCGTTTCCGGGCCTTTGACTTTTCCGCGGGCGCTTTGGGCGCGTTTGAACGTTGTATTTCCAATGCCTGTCGTCGGATAGTCGATCCGCGCGCCATTAAGCAGTTCCTCGATTGTTAGAATCTGGATGC
>JAGGVC010000053.1 GCA_021158185.1 bacterium
AGCGCCGTGGCACTGACCTTTGAAACAAGCCCGATGGCAGCCTTGCAAGGATATTTGAAGAGCACTGCTTTAGGTATCTTCAATTCCATTTCGGTGGCAGGTATCAATGTACCGCTGCCTTCCGCGTTGTCCGGAGCGAGATCGAGGCTAGCTTCATCCCTTTCTTGTAGCGCGGCGATATACCATTCCGCTAGATCCGGTTTCAGCGCGATCTCGGTTGCGAAGGATGCATCAAGTCCCCGCGCATTCGCACCGTAAATAGTCATCCCCGCGTTCTTAAGCGAGTTATGCACGTCGGGGCTTTCAAGGATTACAGGCATAAGCCAGTCCAGGAAGGTTTTCGCCGAATCACGGTCGAGCACCGGCAGGGAATTATCATTCCGCCTTCCGCTATGCTTGCCGAAAATATCCTTCTCGGATGTACTGCCCACGATAACCAGCCGCTCGCGCGCGCGCGTCATACCCACGTAAAGCTTTCGCATCTCCTCTTCCAGCTGGTATCGGAGCGCCTTGTGTTCAACAACCTTGAAAGCCGCGGTTGGATAGCGAAATGGATTCTTCTCGTGAATCACTTTACTGCCGAAGCCAAGCTCACGATCAAAAAGAATATTCCGTCTGAAGTCGGAGAGGTTGAAATTCTGGCCAAGCCCGGCAAGGATCACAACGGGGAATTCAAGCCCTTTCGCCTGGTGAATACTCAGTATCTGAACGCTGTCGGCAACCCCCCCGACCGGCAGATCGATCTTTTGCTCCGACTGAAGTTGTTCGATAAAGCGCGAAAGCGACATATCGGCGCACGCGCGCGCGCGCGCGCGTATCCATTCAAATCGTGAAAGCACGCGTTCGCTTCGTTCGTCGAGAGATGCAAGCGACAACAGCTTCGTATCGCTCAATAGCCTTTCAATCAGATCTTCTATGCTGTGTGACGACGCAAACAACCTGAACCCAAAAAGGTCGGCATGGAATTGACGGATTGCATTGAAATCCTCTGCCACAGCCTTGATTTCCGATTCGCAAATTCCCGGAAGCGCTGCGATGATTTCCCGTGTCTCACCTACATCACTCGAAATAACCGCTTCCACAGCATCAAACAGATTTTTATCGCCACCTACGACATGCCTCAGCACGAGGAGCGCATCCGGTCCGACGCCGTACATCGGACTCAGGAGCACCGCGGCCAGAGGAATATCCTGAATCGGATTGTCGATTACCTTCAAAAAGCTCAGCACATCTCTCGCCAGGGGCTCATCGAACGGCATATCCTTCCCCGTGCCCTCAAGTGGAATTCCCAGACGAGCAAAGACACCAGCATAGGCTTCGACCCAGGTAGCAGGTGTCGACATCAGAATTGCGATATGCCTGTAACCAAGTTTCACGGCCTTCAGGCCGGCCCCCGTCTCTTCGAGAACCTTTATCGGCGGCTCGGCATTGATGAGTCTTTCGATCTCTTGGGCAACGAGGATAGCCTCGTGCGATTTGCGATCCAGCGAAATCTCATCCTTGTTCAACGGTGATTCTCTTTGATCATCCTGGTTGTTACCCGGCCAGTCAGAGGAAGCGATATCCTCCCCCGCGCTCTCTTCCTCCTCGTTATCACCAGGGGAATCCGATTCACTCTCGATAACCAGCCTAACGGACACCGCCGGGAAATCGGCGGAATAATCCGGTTCGGGATGAAGGCTTCCGTACATGTAATGAAGCGCATGACCCTCGCCGTATTCCGCACCGCCGAATTCACCTGTCATTAGGCGACCGAACACTGCGTTGATGAAGTCCACGACCGGCAGCGTACTGCGGAAATTGTCGGCAAGATCGATCCTCTGTTTTTCCGAATCCGCCGAGCTGCCGGATTCGCTGTACCTTCGTCTGAAAAGGTCTGGCTCGGCATGACGGAAGCGGTAGATACTCTGCTTGATGTCACCGACCCGAAAAACATTCACGTCGGGCAATTCGGCAAGCATGTCCACGATTGCATCCTGAATAGGTTCCGTGTCCTGATACTCATCCATAAGGATGTGCGAAAACCGTGATGTAAGAGCCGAGTGAACATCCGATTCTGCTTTTCCGGAGATTAAGAGAAGCCTGTGTGCGAAGGTAATCAGGTCGGCATAATCGAGTGCGCGCACAAGTTTCTTTACGCGCGCGTACTCCTTCCCGAAATCACGCACGAGCCTGATTAAAAACCTGAGCGCGCCGCCCTCGTGTAATCGAACCAGATCACCGCTGAGCCGCTCGGGAGATACTAGCCACTCCTGCGTAAACCCTTTACGAATGCTGTCCCGGAACTTCTTCCACCTTCCAAGCCAACGGTTGGCAAGATCATTATCCTTTGCCCTGTTCGGCATTCTGTCCCAATCATCGTTATTGAGAATCCCGGACATTTCATCAATATCAGGGAATGCGCCAAGTGCACTACCAACCCTCTCGAACTCAACCGCAAGTTGATCATGCCAGCGTTCAGGCGCATTTATCCTTTCATAACCGGCAATTAACTCATCAGCTCTCCTCCGCTTAAGCTCAACTTCACGCCCAAGCTCGTGTATGTACAACTCTCCCCACCTGCTTTCGGAAAAATCGTCCGAGGATGCAACATCGTCGTACATCGCAAGCCATTCACCCGTGCGAGCTTCCGGATCTGGCAGCCTGCGCAGGAATTCGAACAGCGAAAAAACCGTAACCTTGAGCGAATCGTCGCCCCGCCCCGTCGCGAAATGTCGAAGGAGGTTCTGATACTGTGCCACCAATTCGGGTTTGCGCGAGTAGAGCCGTGTCACAGCAGAGAACGATTGGTTCTTAAGATCTTCCGCCGTGTCCTGTTCAAGGCTCGCAAAAGCCGGGTCCGTATCGAGTACAGGCGCGAATTCCCTCACGAGGGAAGCGCAAAACGAGTGAATGGTGCTTATAGGTGCCTGTGCGACACGCGGGATAAGCTCGAGGAGCATCTCATCTCGACTTACCATCAGCTTTCTCATCGCGCGCTCGCGCAGTTGTGCCGCGGCCTTGCGCGTGAACGTGATAGCCAATATTCGCTCCGGCGGATTACCTTCCCTGAGAAGGCGCGCGTACCTTTCAACAAGCACGCTCGTTTTGCCTGAACCTGCCGCCGCACTCACGATAATCGATCGGGATTTAGCACGGATGGCCTCATTCTGCGATTCAGTCCATTTTATCTCCGGCGCCATCACGCATCCTCCCCGATTTCCCGGCGCATCCCGTCAATTACATCGAGCTTGCCGGATGACCCTTCAACTCCGGGTGGTTTCAGCCGCTCAACACCGGCATCCGGGTTTATACGGCACACAGGCGAGTATATGCAGTAATCACACGATACCGACGTGCCCGAACTTACCGGGTGAACGTGAATATCTCCGGAATCAAGCATCGTCAAAAGTGTGCCCAGCCTGTATTCGAAGAATCTCCAAAGAACCTGCCACTGCTCTTCAGGAAGGACATCGCCCGATCCAATACCCCCTATGGAACCATCCTTTTTGACTCGAAAACTGTACAAGCTGGAATACCCGGAAGCTTTCGGATCGAGCATCTTTGCCGCAGACTCAAGAATTATGCCGCGAGGCTTCTCTCGCTTCGGGCTTTCATCGGCATCGCCTGCTGAATTCGCCGTTTTGAGCTCAGGAGTTATCGCGTGTCGCAGAAGCACGGTCGGGCGCGGCTCGAATTCGGTGAGCCTTTCGCGCGCCGCGTTCGAAAGCCGCGCGCGCGCCAGTACTTCGTTTGCACCCACACGAAGTGCATGGCCGTACATCAAAAGCTGGAGGTCGAGCCCGTAGAAAACTTTCGCCCAGTTCACGGCACCGGGTCTGGATTTATAGTCGATGACGGCCAGCTCGCCAGTTTCCTCGCACAAGTCGATCCTGTCGATCTTTCCTGCAAGAATGTAGCTAAAGCCCGATGGCGATACTACTTCGAACGGAATGTGTGTATCGCCCGACACCATCCCGAAGCCGATCTCGCCCGCGATTGGCACAAAGTTGCCCGCGTTCAGGCTGTCGAGTGTTGATTCGAAAAATGCCTTCAGATCTTTGTAGAGAATCTCCGCAACCATCTCCGTATACGGATTACGCGACCAGGCTTCGTCAGGATCGCGTATCACTTGCTCGTAGCTTTCTTTCAGTATGGCAAGCAGGGCTGAGCGATCTCCCCCGCGCCACGAAATGTTGCGCTCGATTGACTCATCGAGGGCGATTTTGAGCGTCCTGTGGAATATTATGCCGATGCTCAGCGCGTCAACGCTGAATATCGAGCGCTCGCGAAGCCTGAGATCGGATGTCGCATAATCCGCAAAGGGACACGATGCGAGCCTTTCAAGCCGTGTCACCGAAACCTTTCGCCCGTCCCTGAAGCGAAGCTCGCGCGCGAATGGCAGCAAATCCGCGAACTCCGACATTGAGAATGCATCATAAATGTCTTTAATTCCTTCATATTGCTCACAGAACGCTTCTGCAATTGGGGAATCGGGCATATGCCTGGTCAAGTATCCGGAGAGCTCGACAGCCGTCGTTGCATTCGAAAGCGCCGCCGGGATCTCCGGTTCATCGCTCGATCCAAACTCCACCACTCCGTCTTCCGGGAGAAGCTTGAGAAATGTGCTTCTGACAGCATCCTGCGATTCCTTGACGGGCACAGTTAAAAACAGCCCATCGCGCGCGCGCGTACACGCGATATAGAAGAGATACCGTTCGTAGATGTATCGAAGCACGCCGTCATTTTCCAGGCGGATTCCTCTTTCCCTCAGGTGCAGCCGTTCATCCGGCGAAAGCATTCCCGATACCGGCTCCGATTGTGGAAATTCGCCCTCAAGAAGCCCCAATACAAAAACATATCGCGGGTGCATCTGGCGTCCGCGGTCGATGTCGCTCACAGTCACTTGATCGAGCGTGGGCGGCGCTGTTTTCGCAGATGTTTTTCCGAGCGCGGCCGCCACAAGATCCTTGTAGAGAGACAGATCCATGCCGTCAGCGCTGCAAAGCCCTGCGATGTTCACAACCACCGATATGGCTTCGTCCCAAGCCTGATTATGCAGGTCTGTTTCCCAATCGTCATCTAAAGAAGCAAAACTCGCAGCATTTCCGGCAGCATCCAGCTCCTTCAGGAAAACCAGAATTGCGTTAGAGATATTGGCAGATGAATCCGAAGAACGAGCAGTCCGGGTGAATCGAGCAAGCCTCTGAAACAATGCTTTGTCGATAGTTTCGAAAGCCGAATCCGTTTCCTTAAGCTCCCTACTCAAGCGCTCCGAGCCGATTCCCTCGATCCAAATCCCTCTTTCCAGAAAATGATTTTCGAGCCGATCCACCGCATTGGGCTGCATCGCCACAAGCGGATTTCGCGCGATCCTGAAAAGCTCTTCAAAGGACGGCTCGACGGCATACGAAACCAGGTTCAAGACAAGGCGAATCGCCGGATGGTGCGAGATTGCCCGCGGGCTATCGAGGAAAAATGGAATGTCGAACCGACGAAACATACTCTGAATAAGCTGTTTGTAGGATTCAAGCGAATGCGTCAGTACGGAAATATCCCGATAACGAACACCGTTCGACACCAGCCGCCGGATTTCCCTCGCGGCAAACCTGACCTCGCATACTCGATTAGGTACTTCGACCACTTTCGCAAAGCCCTGTGAATCGCTGTCGTCCGTTTCGGAGCTTTCTGATTCGCTTACGGGGCGTATGCCGTAACTGCGCAGGTGTTTCTCCAGGCTCGCAAGCTTACGGTTTTCCGCCCAGCGAAGCGGCGAATCTAGAGATTCGAGACGAACGTACTCCCGCGTCAGCTTCATTTTCTTCGCCGATTTATCCAGTTCAATGTAAGTCGAAAGCGTATGCCCCAGAAGCGAGACCGGCACAAGAGATTCGGGAGTTCCAGCATCGCCCGACAATATTTCCGGCGGAAGGAGAAGCGCAATAGAAACCGTATCGGCTATTCGAAAGAGTTCGCGCAGTACTGAGCATTCAATCGCGGAAAATCGGCTGAAACCGTCGATCCAGATACACAGCCCGGAAACCGGTGGATGAGATGCGAGCATTTTCGAGTATTCCCGGCTTGCCGACAGAGCATCAATGAAACCTGTCAAAGACATGTCCTTTTCAAGCTCCGATGTTGCATCCCGAATCTCGGCAACTCTCGAATAAAGCCAGGGTTGTTCAACCTCGTCTACAGCATCCTTAAGCGCGTCGAGATCCGTTCCGCTCCGTTTCAATTCATCGATGAAATGTAGAATCTGATCGAGAACTCCGACCTTGTCCGCGCTCCGTAAAAGCAGCGGAACGTCCATACCCAGGCGCGATATCGCACGATAGAGCATCATTCGCCGGATACTCGTTCCGACCGTTTCAGTCTCGATGGAGTCCTTTGTCGAAAGGAAAAAGGGAAGACGCGCAAATCCCGTCACAACGATATTTGAGATTGCAGCTGCATCAGACAACCTGAGAAGCTCGCGCTCGTACTGCGCCGTGGCCTGATCGGGAACCAGGATAATCGCCTTCGCGTTCTCGTATTTTCGATCCCGCGTGTACTCGATTGCTTCCGCAAGACATCGCCGCGTTTTGCCCGACCCGGCGGCTCCGAGAATAAACCTGAGCTTTGGAGTTTCTTCAGCCACTTCCATCCTCCGAAATCGCCGCTGCAACACGTTTTGTCTCCATCAATTACCGACCCAAATCAGACAATCTCCTTCACATGACCTGAGGGCTATATTACCAAAGCAAACGACCATAATGCCCGTTCGGGATTATGAGGGTACAATTCACCTGTGGCGAGCAAATCGGGTAAGCCGGATCGAGTAATCAGGGGAGCGCCTCCCCCCAGCGCCTCACACCTGCTCAAGCGGAAATTCTCAGGCGACATGTCACGTCCTCCCGCTTCAAACGGCAAGGAAATCGCCATTCTGTTTCTAATCCTCGTTGTGCTTGCGATAGGGTACGTGAGCGTCAAGGCGGTTTTCCGACCGCCAGATATCGGCAGAATGTCCGACAGGCAACTGGCGCGGCACGTCGGAAAAATCCGCACACTCCTTGAGAACAGCGCGGGCGTGATCGCGGGCAAAAACATTGATGATTCGCTCGAACTGTGGTTTTATCCGTTCAGCGGTGAAAAGCCTTTCCTGCTCGATGTATCGAAAGGACTCGGCTCCTACACTCCCTCGCCGCCATACGAACCAGCGTTCATCTACATGCGGGTATCAGGCAAGCCCCTGCCCATCGGTGAATGTCTCCAGGATCTTTACTCTGCAATAACCGAACGCGGCATTTACTCGCTGGCAACCTACAAGTTTCCCGACAAATCCGAGGTGAAACGATATATCGTTGATCTCTACGATTTCAACATCATCCCGGAATCAAAGATCGGACTTGAATTGACGCAGGAGAACCTAAAATCACGCCTAAACCTTATTCCGAGTCCGAAAGGCGATTCGCTATACGTTATCGGCAACTACGCAAGATTCCCTGCCGAATTTCAGTTTGGCGTCATCCACGATTTTCGCATCTCGCCAGCAAACGAAACGCTTAAGCTCTATACGGCAAGGCGTGAAAGCTGGATTCCACCTGAACTTGAAGGCGAAAACGTCCGGTTCTATCTCGACGAACCGCAGCCGGGAGATGACGGACTTTTTATCTCAACTTACGCAATCAAAAGAAGCAAATCCGACGGAAGTGAGGATATTGTTTTTTCAGCCATCCTGAGGTTTGCTACCAATGCCGAGCATTATGACGAAAAGCTCTCCATCGCGTCTGAAATATATCGCTGGCCATGGTCGGATGGAGGATCATCGAGGTCCGCAAACAACAGGATAATGGAGCTTTGCAGGATGCAGCCAGAATACGGCAGGCTTTCCCCCGAAGATGTGAACTCGTTTATCCATATCTTCTACGCAGATAAGGAAAAGAAAATCATTGGATTCATACCTTCGGGCGATGGCTCAGGTGCGAATGCATCACTTTCGGCATACGACATCGATTCGGGAGAAATCACTTCGCTTTGCTCTGTAAATGGAATGACGCGGATGCACCTGGTTGATTACGAAAATCGCCAGATGTTCCTGATTACAGCGGAAAAACCATCCTCAATGGATAATCAGCTTGACGGGCAAGCATCGGATTCCGAAACCCAGCCTACCGTAAATTCACCTCAAAGAAGGAATTACTGGCTCAACAGAATCGATCTTGCCACGTTGGATGTGATTCCAATTCGCGAACTCAAAGCTGCAAAACGGAAAACGCTCTACGGTACGCTTTTCTTGGGCAGCCCGGCCATCACACTTTGCGAGCAGAAAGAACTAGTCGTAACCATCGACGGCGACAGCCTTGTTGTAATTGACTATGACGGCAAACTCGCCCAAAAGCTCGATACGGACGAAAATGCAGGCTGGAACCTGGTTTACGCTGTCAATCAGCTTTCGCCGGAATAGCGGTCGCCCGCCAAGTCATCACTTTTCCAGTGGAATCCATTCGTGAGAAACACCATCTGGTCCTACTTTGACAACTACAAACCCGTATTCCGCCTTTCCGAAGCCGTATTTTTTGTAAAGTCCTGCGCCGCCGCCGCCGCTTATGACATACGGAACTCCTCCGATTTCCATCTCATCGTACAGGTGAATGTGGCCGAGAAATACTAATGCAACGTTGGATGAAGCGATGAGTTCCATCATCTCGCCGCCGCGCCCCCCGCTTCCATCGCTGTCCATCGAATGAACTTTCCACCTGTCATATGCAGGCGGCTTGTGAAATGCAACGAAGCAGGTTTTGTCGGTATGAAGGTATTTGCGTGCGAAATCGAGCGTTTCCCGGCTGAACCCGCCTGTAGCGTTGTCGAGGGAAATGAAGCGACAGTTGCCGTAGTCGAAATACCAGTTTCTCAAACCTATATGCCGGTCAAACGCGGCGGTTTCCTTTGCGACATCGTGATTTCCGACTACGTTCAGTATCGGAATTCGGAGCGATTGAACAAGACCCGCATAATGCTCGTATTCCTTCTGATAACCGTTCGATACGTAATCGCCCGTATTCAAAATAAAGAGCGGCTCGTATGCCTCGGCCTGCTTGAGCAGCTTGAGATGTACCTTGTCGCCTTCACGCGTGTCGCCGATCACGATGAAAGTGAATCCGCCATCCAGCCCTGTTTTATCAGCCCAGATCGTGTGTATGTTCTCTCTCACGGAAAGCGGAACTGCGGAAGCAGGAGCGATGGAAATTGAAAGTGTCGCAAGTACCAAAAGAACGCCGGCGAAAGCAAGCGCAATGCTATTCATAACGATATTCCCCTGGACGCGAATGAGAAGCCAAACAGGAAGGCATATTACCATTCAACCAAATGCGCACCCGATCTATCGTTGATGATCGTGAGCATGCCTGTGCTTGCGCCTGGCAACGCCGGTTTCAATTGCAACCTCATGGACGGCTTTCGAAACGCTCCTCGAAACGTTCTTGTTGAACACGCTCGGGATGATGTAGTCCGGCCCAAGTTCCTCATCGGAAATGCAGTCAGCAATCGCATGCGCAGCGGCATGTTTCATCTCCTCGTTTATGCACGAGGCTTGAGCATCCAGTGCACCCCTGAACAGACCGGGGAAACAAAGCACGTTGTTGATTTGGTTCGGGTAGTCGCTCCGCCCCGTCGCCATAACCGCAACATGTCCCCAGCACTCCTCCGGCATAATCTCCGGAACAGGATTACTCATGGCAAAGATAATCGGATCGGGATTCATCTGCTTGACATCATCAATCGTGATGATCCCGGGGCCGGACACTCCGAGGAACAGATCTGCGCCAGCCATCGCATCGTGAACCGTGCCCTTTCGCTTATCCTTGTTCGTATTTTCGGCGTACCATTTCTTGGCCAAATTGCCTTCGATTCCTTCCCTGCCCTCGTAGATAATTCCCTTTCTGTCGCAGCCGATGAAGTTCTTCACGCCCATCGACATCAGAAACTTCGTACACGCGACACCCGCAGCTCCGATACCGCACACTACGATGGACAGATCCTCCATCTTTCTACCTGTCAGCCGTGTCGCGTTGATCATAGCCGCTGAAACTACCACAGCAGTACCATGCTGATCGTCGTGGAAAATCGGGATATCGGTCTCTTTCTTTAGCCTGTCTTCGATGTAAAAACACCTCGGCGCGGAGATATCCTCAAGGTTGATCCCGCCGAAGGTCGGTGAAATAACCTTGCAGATTTCGACGATTTCATCAGGATCCTTCGTGTCAACGCAGATCGGGAATGCGTCAACGCCGCCGAACTCCTTAAAAAGCATCGCCTTTCCTTCCATAACCGGCATCGCCGCTTCAGGCCCGATATCACCCAATCCCAGAACCGCCGTACCGTCGCTCACGACCGCAATCATATTCTGTTTGATCGTGAGTTTCCAGGCCTTTTCGCGATCCTCGTGGATCGCCATGCAGACCCGTCCAACACCTGGCGTGTAGGCCATCGACAGATCATCGCGTGTCTTAACCGGAACTCGGTTCTTAATCTCTATTTTGCCGCCCAGATGAATAAGGAAAGTTCTATCACTCCAGGTCCGGACTTTGATACCTTCCATCGCACGAACCGCGGCAACGACTCCGTGAGCATGCTCGGAGCTTGTGCATTCAACAGTGAAATCTCGCCATGAAACATCCTTCATCGTCTTCACGAGATCAACCGCCCCAAGGCTTCCTCCCATCTCGCCGATCTTGGTCAGTATCTTCGCAACAGTACCCGGTTCACGATGATGCTCCACCCGCATTGTAATGGCGTAACTTGCACTCGGTTGTACACTCATTTTTGTCCTCCAAGAGAAATTAAAGAACCAGCCTATGCCAAAATAGTTCAGCCTTGCAAACAGATTCAATTATATAGCGGACAGCGCGAATTACAATTCAACACAGTATAACTTGCACTTTGTGAATGTTTGCCCGTTCTCAGATCAGGATTTTGAAGCGGAAAACGAATAAGTCGTTCTGTAACTGCTCGATATTACCTGAGCAGATTGATCAGCACACCCGCGGCAATTGCGCTTCCGATGACACCTGCAACGTTCGGCCCCATCGCGTGCATAATCAGATGATTGTGCGGATCGGCATCGTGTCCCATCTTCTGGACAACCCGCGCCGCCATCGGCACTGCCGAAACCCCGGCCGCGCCTATCATCGGATTCAAGGGTGAGTGCGAAAATCTCATCATAAGCTTGCCGAGAAGCACCCCGCCCGTCGTGCTCACGGAGAACGCGAAGACGCCCAGCACGAAGATGCCGATTGTGCTCCACTTAAAGAACACTTCTGCCGAAAGCGTCGCGCCAACCGCAAGACCGAGGAAAATCGTAACGACGTTGATAAGCTCGTTCTGTGCGGTATCCGACAGACGATGCGTTACCCCGCATTCCCTCAGTAGATTTCCGAACATCATCATGCCGATAAGTGGCACTGCGCTCGGCGCAAGAAGAATACACAGGAGCATCACGGAGATTGGAAAAACGATCTTTTCGACTTTGGATACATGCCGAAGTTGTTCCATTCTAATCATTCGCTCGGCTTTTGTTGTAAAGAGCAGGATGATTGGCGGTTGGATAATTGGAACCATCGCCATATACGAGTATGCTGCAATCGCAATTGGCCCAAGCAGATCCGGGGCAAGTATTTGCGCGGTATAAATGCTTGTGGGGCCGTCTGCTCCACCGATAACACCGATCGCTCCTGCAGCTTTCAGATCGAACCCGAGAAGCACTGCGCCGACCACTGTAATGAAAATCCCCAGCTGAGCCGCCGCACCGAGAAGCGCCGATTTGGGATTTGCGATGAGCGGCCCGAAATCAGTAAGCGCTCCTATGCCAAGAAAGATCACGAGTGGGAAAATAAGCGTCTTAATGCCCGACGAGTGAATAACGTAAAGAACGCCTGACTGCTCATTAGGATCGAACATTCCGGCAATCGGCGCGTTCGTGAGGATAACACCTACGCCGATCGGGATAAGCAACAGCGGCTCATATTTCTTCGATATTCCGAGCCAGACCAGCACAAGCCCGATGATTATCATCGTGATATCAGCCAGCCCGATATTCAAAATCCCAAGCGAGGCCAGATACTTCCCGAACATCGCCCCGAAACCATTCTGTTGTACGATCAATAATGTTGGAAAGGGAATCATCACCCTACCCCACTACCGCAAGCAGATCACCCGGCTCTACATCCTGCCCATCCGAAACGTTGATTGACAGCACTTTCCCAGCAATGGGTGACACGACGTCGTTCTCCATCTTCATCGCTTCGAGAACGAATATGGGCTCGTTTTCCTCGACCGCATCGCCGATGTTCTTCAGTATCTTCAGAATCTTCCCAAGGACAGGAGCCTTAATCTCGGTTCCCGTGGCAACCGGAGATGGATTTGAAGCAGCGGATGGCGCAGGATCTCCAGATGGTGAAATAGCCGCTACTTCGCCTGTCGCCTCGACAACAACATCGTATGGTTTTCTGTTAACCGTGACTTTGAACTGCACTGGGCCGACCGGCGCAGGTGCCGCGGCTTCTGCGGGGGCAGGCTTGGCTGCGTCAGGTTTCGGCTCTTCCATCTTCTTCGGGAGAACGGGCGCGAGCGTTCCGGCCTTGCGCTTTTCGATGAACTCCCTGCCCGCCTGCGGGAAAAGCGCAATCGTCAGAATGTCCTCGTCGCTCTCCGCAATATCGCCGTACTCATCCTTGAGTTTTTCCCATTCAGGCTCAAGCTTATCTGCGGGTCGGCAAGTGATGAACTCCTCGTCGCCGATGACTTTTTTGCGCACATCTTCGTTCACGGGTCCAGGAGGTTTGCCGTACATCCCCTTAAAATAGTTCTTAGTTTCCTCGGTCACCATCTTGTAGCGTTCTCCGCCGAGCACGTTGAACACGGCTTGCGATCCCACGATCTGGCTCGAAGGAGTCACGAGCGGAACGTAGCCGAAATCCTCGCGAACCCGTGGAACCTCGGCCAGAACCTCGTCCATCTTGTCTAGAGCTTTCTGCTGTTTCAGCTGATTGGCCAGGTTCGATATCATTCCACCGGGAATCTGGAACACGAGCACATTAGGATTCACACCGCTGAATGCACTCTCGAAGTCGGAGTAATGGTCAACCCTTACATTCCTGAAATAAACGGCGATGTCGGTAAGCACCTTCAGATCGAAGCCGGGATCGCGCCCCGTATCCCGAAGCATACCCACCACGGTTTCCGTTGGCGGATGCGCGGTGCCGGTGCTGAAACTCGAAATGTCGGTGTCCACGCCGTCCACGCCCTCGTGAATCGCCTCCCAGTAACACACGCTTGCAAGTCCGCTCGTGTAATGGCAGTGAAGCTGAACAGGCAGCCCCGATGCATCCTTGATCGCTCGGACGAGGGGCTTTGTTTCCTGAGGCATAAGCAGACCCGCCATATCCTTGATGCATATGCTGTCCGCGCCCATCTTCGCAAGCCCGGCCGCCATTTCCTTCCAGAACTCGAGCGTGTGGACAGGGCTTATCGTGTAAGAAAGCGCGCCCTGAACGTGGCCTCCGTGCTTCTTGACGGACTTGAACGCCTGCTGAAGATTGCGGATGTCGTTCAAAGCGTCGAAGATGCGGAACACATCCATCCCGTTCGCGACCGCTCGTTCGACGAACTTGTCCACGATATCATCGGCGTAATGGCGATACCCGAGTATGTTCTGCCCGCGCAGAAGCATCTGCATCTTGCTGTTCGGAAGCGCCTCTCTAAGCTTCCTCAGACGTTCCCACGGGTCTTCTCCGCAAAAACGGATGCACGAATCGAACGTCGCGCCGCCCCACATCTCCAGGCTCCAGTAAGGCTGACTGTCCAGATCCTTACAAGCAGGGAGCATATGCTCTGTCCGCATTCGAGTTGCAATGAGCGACTGATGCGCGTCGCGCAAAATCAGATCGGTGATTCTCAATGGCTCGGTCACTTGCCTTGACCTCCGGCTTTGTATCGTATTCTGGTAAGGTATGCCGAAACAGCCGCTGAAATAACGGCCACTTCTTCCTGGGGAACCTCAAACTCCTCGTCCGTTACGTACTTGACTACAAAAAACCCGATGGCGCATATCAGCGCGACAAGTAATCCGAGAAAAATAAAGACGACACTCATCCCCACGACGGCCAGCACAAGGCTTTCAGTTAAACTGTCCATAGCACCTCACCCAAACGGAGGCGATTATAACATCGCTCTCTTGCTAAATGAGTCACAAACGCGCCCGATCATTGATTTTCTTGGAAAAACGGTTCCTTGCCCTTAACAACACAAAACAAGTGCATAATAACAACGCACTATGAACTACTGTAATTATTCAATGCTATAATCCTACAATATCATATAAGCATATCAAATTCCAGTGCTGCATCAACTACTCTTGCGTCATTATAGAGTGGTTGCTATCTCTTGAACGGCGGCAAGCGCTTTTTCGATATGCTCTGCGGCATTGAACACGCCGATTGAAAGCCTGACCGTACCGCCGCGATCGAGGGTGCCGACGAGCCTGTGCGTGAGGGGCGCGCAATGAAAACCAACTCGATTCGCGATACGATATTTCCCTGCAAGGATTTCGCCGACCGTTGTGCAGTTATGCTCTCCAATGTTGAAACTGACAACGCCCCCGTGCCCATCCTTCGTGTCCTTCGGTCCATAGATAACAACCCCGGGGATTTCCATCAGCCCCGAAATCAGGCGCGCCGCGAGCGCGGTGACATGAAGGTCAATCTTTTCAAGCCCGAATGATTCGATGAAATCAAGCCCCGCCGAGAGGCTCGCGACTCCAGGCATATTGATCGTACCGGATTCGTAATACTGGGGCATCGCAGTGGGGTGCTTCATACTTTCGGAAAGGTATCCCGTGCCTCCAACGCGGAGCGGTCTTACCGTATAATCCTCATTCACATACAGAATGCCCGTTCCCTGAAGTCCGAGCATCGCCTTGTGTCCGGGGCAGGCGAAGAATGCAGCACCCCACTTGTCGAGCTCGATCGGAATATGACCTGCAGCCTGCGCCCCGTCGAGAAGCACTGGAATGCCGAGCTTTCGTCCGACTTCGCAAATCTCCTTATACGGCTGGATCGTACCTAGTACGTTCGAGACCATGCTGATCGCGATCAATCTCGTATTCGGCCTGACCAGATCCCGGATCGAATCGGCATAAACGCGCCCCGTGTAATCGTGCGGGAGAATATTGAACATCACGCCCTTTTCGGAAGCCAGCATGTCGAGCGGGCGCAATACGCTGTTATGCTCAAGCGGAGTAATAAGAACATGATCGCCTTCGTCGAGCAAGCCGAAAAGCACGGTCGACAGGCCGTCTGTCGCGGAATAAGTGAAGATCAAGCGCTCAGCTTTCCTTATGCCCAGGAACGATGCAAGCCTACGTCTCGTTAGATCCAAAAGCCGGTTCGTTTCATCGCTGCCCTCGCCGATCCCCCTCGTCGGAGAGCCTGCATTCTCCCTGATGAACCTGTTTACAGCGTCATACACGCCCTCGGGCTTCGGAAAGCTCGTCGCCGCGTTATCGAGGTAAACCAGCTCGCTTGAGAGGTGTTCGGACATAATCAAAACGCTCTATGAATCAGATGATTCATCCTTCTCGTCAACCGACGCATCGGTTGAATCAGGTTTGCCGGACGCATCATTTCCCGTACCGGAGTCTTGCGAATCATCCTTCGTTTCTTTCGTGGCTTCCTTGAACTCCTTTATGCCTTGGCCGAGCCCGCGAAAAATGCGCGGAATCTGGCTGCCGCCAAAGATGATCACCACGACCACCAAGATTATCAGAAGCTCCTGACCGCCAATCATTGCATACTCCTTTTCCGGCTAACCGGAAATGCCGAGAACATTATACAAGCCCTGCGTAGGCTATCAAGCCTGTAAGAGTTTTGTTGCAACTTCATGCATCATTACCGGCAACCGTGCCAGCGTCCGCTGCCGAAAAAGCCCGCAGGTGACCCGATCCGCCTCCATTTCATCGGTATTCGATAGTTGGCGCGCTGATCTGAACAGTTATTCAACTGGCGGCGCGGGCGGGCTGCTTCCACTTTGGCCTTCGCCCGAAACACTTCCGCTTTCCACGTCAGCAGTCTCGTCGGGCTCACCGCGGCTCTCGTATTTGAAGAAGCCGTCCACGTCGCCGAAGAACTCATATACTTTGTTGTCGGTATCGGCGCGCAAGGAATCGCAGTACAGATACTCCTTGCCGGAGCTTATGACCACACCGCCTGCCATCTCAAGCGTCTTTGCCTTGTCATCGTAGTTCATCAAGCTGCACTCGGCATATTTTCCATCCCTGCCCTCGATCCTTATCGTTTCGCCTTCGGATTGCATCTTGCGCAGGTGGTAGTCAAAGGAGAGAATTTCGGTTGTGAGCGTCATAGGATTATCGAGTTCTTCGAGTATTTCACCTTCGGCTTCCTCTTCCTTGATAAGCCCGCCTTCGAGGAGCCAGTTGCCGTCCTTCTGCCAGTACTTGACATCGCCCTTGGCAACGAGGAGCTTTGTCGAATCGTTCACTTCGAGCTCGACGCATTCGATTTTCTTGTCCACCTGATTAAAAACAACCCTGTCTTCGGAGTCCTTGTTCATCGTACATCGCATCAGGCCGGTCCCTTCGTTGATCGCCATCCTGTCGCACTTGATGGTAGACGGCTTCTTCGTGAGTGCGCCCAATATATCCTCGTCCTCGCTTTCCACAATTCCGGACTCGAAGAGCCAGCTATATTTCTCAAACGTCATCACGACGTCACCCGATAGGATGTACGCGTTGCTTGCGCTGTCATACCTCATTTCAGACGCCTCGATAACGGCATCGTCCTGGACGACCTTTACTTCGCCCGTTGCAGAGAAATCCTCGGTTTCCCAGTTGTATTCGAGCTTGCTGCAATAAACCTTGGTTCTCTTGTTCTTGAACACAGTCAGGACTTTCGCCCGCTTTGCAGCACCATCAATAACCTGAGCGATTCCAAGGTTATACCTTTCGAACTGGACGAAACCTGTCGCCTTCAGCCAGTTTTCGTTATATGCAATCTCCATCTGCTCACAATTGATTCTGTAATCCGGGTCTTCTATGAACACGTTGCCCTTGAGCGTTGCTGTCTCTGCGTTCTGGTCAACATCAGCAGAATCGCCTTTGACAACCATATTGAAATAGTAGATTTCAAGACCGCCCTCGATGTGGTACAGCTTGTCGGTAGTATTTCCTGTTATCCTGCCGTTTGGAACGAGCATCCTTACATATCCGCGCCTCGTGTACTTCCCTTCCTCAGGATCGGCGCCGCCATCCTTATCGAGTTCATTATCGGCATCGCCTGCTTCACCCGGTTCAATTTCAGCGTCGCCGGTTTCCTCAGATGTCGTCCTGTCTTCTCCCTGCGCGTCGCCTTCGTTCTCCTGTGCATCCAAGCTCAGTGGCAACATGAGGATGCACAAACCCAGGATGAGAATCAGAAGATCGAATCGGTGCATCAGGAATCACCCTCCCTTGGCGGCTGAACGATAATTGCATCTCCGGGATCGCCCGGGGATGATGTATCCGTTCTGTCTTCGCCTTCTTCACTTCCCGGCTCGTGTTCGCCGTCGGGCGGTGGAGGATCGATCCGGTCGTTTACCGAAGGTTCATTTTCCTGTCCGACGATGATCTCGAAGTTCTCGCCCTCGATTCGCCTTCCAGGCGGGATCACCCCTTCGCCGCCACCCTCTGGAGGAGGCAGGAACTCCACATCGGGCGGCGCTCCATGCCTGCCTTGTGCCGGAGCATTGTCATCTTTGCCAAGCGCAGCCTTGACCGATGCTCTTCCCGAAAGGCCGGAAATTTGCGGAGGAGGAATCGGTACTCCATCAGGCGGCACAAGCCCAGAACCTTTCGATTCACCTTCCCGTCCGTCCTTGGCACCGGGTTCCGCCTGACCCGTAACCTGGTCGATCAGTTCCCCGACACTCTTTGCACCGTCCTTATCCCAGGGCGATTTCGATATGTCGTAACCCTGGAGTTCGCGCACCCATTCAAAATCCGAAGCATCGTAGGAAGGCGCAGGCGGCTCAGGGATAGCCTCAAGCCCTTCGCTGGGAAGCGAGGTTACGACAATATCTTGCCAGGCGGGAAGAAACTCCCATTGCGGATTCTCTTCTCTGAGCCTTGCAAGCTCCTCTTGCCGGCTTTTCTCCGTTTCCTCAAACGTAGTTCCCTTCGCTCCCCGCTCCTTGATACGCCTGTCGACCTTATCAAGCTCGGAGATGTACTTCTCCGGAATTTTTATCATCGCGTCCGCTTTGCCGTTTACCTCGATATCATCCCTGTCCGTAAAGAAGATGATCTGGTCGCCTGTGAAATGCTCATCCTTCTTGTTCCAATACTCAACACCCCTCTGGCAAAGGAACTTCTTCTTCTGGTCATCGTAAAAAGTCTCACCGCATTCGGCTGCCTTGTCACGCTGGCGGATGCGAACCTGGGTTTCCGCGTAGATATCGTTTGAATCGAGAAACATGACTGCCTTGCCCGCAGTGAGTTTGATCTCCTCGTACAGCATCTTTTCGATATCGGGATTCTTGAATTCTTTGACTATTTCATCGTCTTTGAGCCACTTGCCGCTTCCCTGGTAGATGAAAATCTCATCATCGAGGAAAATAACCTTGCGGCGCTGCCCTGTTTCAGGATCCTCGTACTTGCCGAAATACGTCACGCCCCAAGCGCCCGCGCGCCTGTCATCCTGCACAACGATGCTTCTCCCGTACGTCCTTGCGTAATCGCTGTCCCAGAAGTATTCGATGTCGTTCGCTTTGATGTAAGTTGTTCGCTTACGCATCGACTTGAGAGCAGGATCATCGCCAGGCTTCTCGGGACTTGGATTAACCTTCATCGTGATTGAACCGTAGCACTTCGCCCAGCTGTCCTTCATATGAACTTCGATGTGATCCGCCCAAAGCTCGATTTCGCCTTTCCTGAAATATAGCTGAGTCGGCTCATCCTTCGGAGGAGGCTTCACTCTTTCGCCTGTCATCGGATTTACGACGTACGGCGGCTTGACTTCGTATTCTTTGTCGCTGAAGTCGCTCAAGGCTACCAGAACCTCCGCATCTTTGTCGTATATCACCATGTCCGCGTGGACGAAGACATTCTTGAAATCCTCCAGCTTCAACTCCGCATCGGTAAGTTTGCGCTCGTCGATGAACTTCGTATCCGTAAGCTTCTGCACCTTCACCTGGCAGTTTCCGACAAACGTAAGCTGGCGCAATTCCCTGTCGCCCTGAAGATAATCGGCAGAGACCCAGTTGTTTTCCTTGGTAACAAGCGTTACTCTATCAGGGAAAACGAACTGCTGGACGTTATGCGCCCAGTGCACGCGATCCGTCTTAATCGTCATTTCATCGCGCGTCAGAATCCTGATACCGTCGAGCAGGTCAAGGTTCTTGCTTGCTTCGTAATACACGATCCTGCCGACTTCGATTCTGAGGTTAGGCCCTTTCGCATCGAAGAAGTGCGCAGTAGCGTCGTGGAATTCGTACTGATCCTCTTTTGTAGATACCGTGACAAGATCCGATTCGATCTGCCATACGATCTGTCCTTTGTCGCTAATCCCCGTGGCCTTGTTGCCTTTAAGAGCGATGCTGTATCGAGTGTCGCGGGGACGATTCACGATCGCGTTGATCTCGGCATCGGATTTGTAGAAGATCAAATTGACCGCGCCGATAGATACGAGCAAAATGATAATCGTCAATATCAGTTTGATATCGCGCGCTAGCACAGTGCGAAAGCGCGTCCACCTGCTAACATCCACTTCTTGCATCAATTCTCCGGACCGCTCATACTCAGCCCATTGCGACTAAATTCACCCCGAAATCACCGTCGAAACGCACAAATCGCGCGCGCGTCGCGCCCTTTAACGCGCTTATCGCCCTGCACAATCCAGCTAACCAATCTCCTTGAGGGAAAGATATTCTACACCACATTTCAGAGCGTAAGCCGGAAAAGCAGGACGAACTTTATGTTAAATTGTTCGTATATCCAATCCTACTGCAATCGTCCGCACATCTCCCGTTCACGTAATCTGCAATCGCCTTTCGACCGCTTCTCACGCGGTTTCCTTGCTTACGGCTTCCACTTTTATGAAGTTCGTGATTCCCGTGACTCGCGACGGAATGCCACCGATGAAAACGAGAACATCGCCTGATTCAAACTCCGGAAATCCCGCGATGTCCTGAACCTGCTCGTATAGCGGATGCTCCGTATCGAGCAGTTTTTCCGTCACAACAGGCAATACTCCAAACGAGAGCGCAAGTCTTCTCGCCACACCAACGCTGAATGTTGGAGCGATAATCGCGCATGAAGGTCGAAACCGCGCCACGTTGCGCGCGGAATAGCCGCTCATCGTGGGCGCGATGATCGCGCGCGCTCGAAGATCGACTGCGATCCTGCAAGCACCGTTCGCAATCCTCGATGCAATCGGATCCGCGTCATCGAGAAAATCCGCGCCACTGCGAAACGGCATCTTCAGCGTCGGCTCAGTCGCCGCTGCTATGCGCGTTATCATATCAATGACATGCAACGGGTACTTGCCGGTTGCAGTTTCGCCCGACAACATAACAGCATCCGTGCCATCCAGGATTGCATTCGCAACGTCGCTGACCTCGGCCCGCGTCGGATACTCGTTCTCGCACATGCTTTCGAGCATTTGAGTAGCCGTGATAACAGGAAGCGCATAGTCCTTACAGCGCGAAATGATGCGCTTTTGTATGATCGGCACCCGCTCCAGCGGCAAAAAAAGCCCGAGATCTCCCCGCGCCACCATCACGGCATCCGACGCCTCAAGCACTTCATCGAGACACTCTACAGCTTCGGGCTGCTCGATCTTGGATATAAGTGGAATATCGGAACCGCACTCCGCGATCGCCGCGCGCGCGATCTCCATATCGCGCCCGCACCTTACGAAACTCACCGCGAAGAAATCGACGCCCAGCTCACAGCCAAGCCGTATGAATTCGAAATCACGCGGCTGAAGTGCATCGGCTGCAAAGCTCTTGCCAGGTCTGGTTATGCCCTTCTTGCGCTTGATAACGCCGCTGTCGAGCACGCGGCAGGTGACCGATTCTTTCCCTGTTTCCTCGACGCGAAGAATCACTTCACCGTCACCGATCAGCAATTCATCTCCGATGTCAAGCTCGTCCGGAAGCCCTGCATATTTCGTCATGAGCAGGACTTGCTCCGAAGAAGGCTGTATTCCACCTTCGCCCGCGGAATCACTTGTCTGATTCAAAGGGCTAACCGCTATCACGACATTCTGCCCCTCAAATACTTCAATCTCACCATCGGGAACATCATCAAGCCGGATCTTCGGCCCCTGCAGATCAAAAATGACTGCAAGAAGCCTGCCAGTCTTCTCTTCCACGCGACGAGCAAGCGAAAAGAGTTCCGAAGCAGAATCCAAATCGGCATAACTCGTGTTGACTCGAACCGCATTCAAACCGGCCATGACCATCGCGACGAGAGTTTTCTCATCGGCACAGGCCGGCCCCAGCGTTGCAAGAATCCTTGTGCATCTGAGTGTATCCATCACTCCTCCAGCGCGCGATCATCTTCCGCGCGCCAAAGATTAGCATACGCTGTTTGTCCCAACATATCTTAATCATCCTGTTTGTGTAATTATCTATGCTATTTCAGTCCGGTTTATGTTGATAACTTTGCGGATCGCTTTTCTGGCCTTAAAACTCTTGCACAATTTATTTCCATATGGTAGAATCGCCGTATGCCGCTTCGGACAAGAATGCTCGTCATTGCGTTTTTGCTCGTGTGCACGTTCTTCGGTGCGTTCATTACGCTTATCAGTATTTGGCGCCAGGACGTTGTTCTTACGCGCAAACTCGAAAAGCAGGAGCAGATTTATCAGGCGCTTCAGGACAAGTATATTTCCATTCGTTCCGATACAGACAAGCTTCAGACCGATTCCGAATATCAGGGCCGTGTGCTGAAAGAAGAATTCGGCTACGTGGAAAAGAACGACGTACCGGTTGTCGTTGTCGGCCCTGACGATGCAGGCTCACCATCGAAGAAAAAATAGCCTTGATCGAAAGGGCTTTCAGGCTACTTTATTTCTATTGCATCACCAACGAAATATTCCTCTGTATCTTGCCCGTCGGCTTCGTCCAATACCGGCAACGGCTCAACGTCGCTCAGGACATCCTCAACCTGCATATCATCAATGAAATCACCTGAGATGAAATCGGAAAGCGTATCCATCAGCTTCCCGTCCACTTCGACAAGGTTAAGCCCATCCTCTGCACGGGCGATAATGTCCTCGCCCGCGGAATCTGCCCCTAGCGAAAGCCTGTAGTAGCGTTCGGCATTCTCCATGTCGCCCGTTCGCCTGTACAGCTCTCCCAGATGATAATAGACAACTGGTGTTTCTACAGGCGTAATCTGCCCTGCATCGAGAGCTCGCTCGAAATACTCAGCTGCAGAAACCTGATATCTGCGCATCGTTTCTACGATACCGCTCGATTCCACTTCGCGAAGAAGCTTCGGCCCCGTTCCAGCGAGCTTTCCTTCGAGCACATCTTCGATTTCTGACATAGCGGCAATCATGCATTCCACACGATTCGTTTCACCTCGCGCAAGCCAGTATATGCCGAGAATGCCAAGCGCCGGCCCTGCCCTTGCAGCATCGAAAAGCAGCTTTTCGAAGTAAACGGGAACCTCGATCGATTCCTCGTACAGCGTCTTCGGCGTAGGAAGCTGCACATCAGCGGGTGTGACCGCGGCAAGATCCATTTGCACGGAACCAAGATCATTTTCCCACCAGCGATGCTCCTGCCAAAACGCTGTACGCAGGCAGAAAGATGCATCGAGCCAGGCCAGCGCCTGTTCACGCTCGCTAGCTCCTACGGCTCGCAGCTCAAGCGAAAGCCGCTCAAAATCCTCCCACGGCGGGGCGATCAATGCCTGATTCGGATTTCCGTCATCATTCGGATAGGTCGCCCTGTACCATCTCTTCAGAGCATCATTATTCTGCCAGATAAGTGCATCGGGCGGCGCGGTAAACCCGCAGGTCGGGCATTTTGCGAGGCGAGCCGGATAGAGACTCTCGGTTCTGAACGAATTCATGTTCGGCACGAGTCGGATGCAGAAATCCCTGTCCTCAATCAAGTGGCCTGCGGGAAGCTCCTTTAATTCGTATTCGATTACTGTTCCATCGACAGGGCAAGTCAGGATCGCGCGCGCGTTTTCAGTGTCATTTTCACCGTTGATTTGATCTTGCGAAGCAGGCGGAGGTTCTTCTTCCGGTTCATTCTGCGCAAGCGCAATTCCGCATACGGACATCGATTGAATTGCAAAAAAGAATGCTGCCTGACCTGCGGTGATCAAAGCTAGAATCGCAAATGTGCTACCAGATATGCGCATCACCAGTCAACCATGGAGCATTTCCTAAGGTTCATCAAATGACTCAGTATCCCGTAAAGGATTGACTCGAACCGGCAAACGTGAATCATCCTTAGATATCGAGAGTATCGACAACATCATCTTTGCTGTTGAGACGCACCTTTTCCTTCGGGACGGGTTTGCCTGAAGACATATCAATGATACCGACCTCCGGCCTGTCGTATGCCTTCAAGGGATAATTCTTCGTAACAAGTGCTATACGTTCATCCTTAAGAAGGAGATAGCTTCCGACAGGATAAACACCGAGACGCTCGACCAGTCCTTTGGCACAGTCGGGATCGAACTGGCTGCCAACGCACTGACCGATCAGTTCCAGCGCGATCGGTGGTGCAATTCGTTCCTGGTGGGCGCGGCTGGTTGTCAAAGCATCATATACGTCGCAGCACGAAAACCAGCGCGAAAGGTATGGAATATCGGCGCCGGAAAGCCCATCGGGATACCCAGTGCCGTTGAATTTCTCGTGATGCCCGATCACCATTCCCTTGACGTTCTCGTGAATCTCCCCGCATTCCATCAGTAGACGCTTGCCAAAATCAATATGCTCTTTTATGATCCCGAATTCCTTTTCGGAAACCGGCCCCTTCCTGAACAATATTTCCTTAGGCACTTGCGATGTGCCCAGATCGTGCATCAAGCAACCCATTGCCACCTGAATGCGACCAACGCTATCGCTGATATCACTCATCACACCCACCATCATCGCGGCCACATTCACACTGTGATGGCTGTAATACACCTCAGGCTCAGGCACATCGAGAGGCTTCAGAACTTCCCCACCTGAATACCGGACAACTTCTGCGATTTCTTCGGCCATCTGCCAGAGATTTCCGAAGTCATCAAGTCTTCCGTCCGCTGCATCTGCGAAACACGCAGCACTGACGCTTATCGCTTTCTCCTGCAAATCATGGGGAAGGAGTTCCTTAACTCCAAATTCATCAAGAAGCGAATCGCGCATGTTCGCAAGCTGCCCACGCACCTCCTGCGTCAGGACCAAGAGCCTTTTCCTCATCCGTTCTGCAAGCGACTCAAGCCTTGTACCGAGTTCCTTCGCACCAAGCTTTTTGAGCTTTATCAGTAGAGCAGGAGTAACCCTGTGCCCCTGTCTGAGAAGAAACTTCCTATCAAGAAACAAGTCGGATTCATAAAACTCGCCCGATCTCAGGGCGTTCATCGGAAACATGTGCTTGGTCATCGCGCCTCCCTTTCAGCGGCAAGCACGCCGCCGTTCCTGCCCGGCATAACCCGGGCCCTTACCCCAAAACCATTCCAAAAACCATGGATTTATATGATACCTTATCCATGCGTTTGCGTGAACAAACTACCTATTTTAGCTGCGATTGGTCGTACCGGAAAACGCAAATCGAGGAAACAACAACGATGATCTCATCAGTTTCTCTGCATCATACGCGGCTCAAGGAGAAAATATGATTATTCGGCCTGAACAGGTTTCGATTGAAGGAATGCTCGATAAATGCTTGCAGATTCAGGGCGCAGGTATAGACATTACCGTGCTGATGATTGAGCGATTCACCGGCGTTGGCGCGATTGACTTCGACAACTCGCGCAGAAAACTCCCTGAAACCGAGGAAATACCGTGGATCGAGGCTGCCGGCGCCGCGCACGATAAAAACGGTGAAACCGAGTACTCGGCTGGGCTTGAGAATGCAGCGTTCGTCAAGCTAACTCCGGGCGGATACATAGTCCGTTACAACGAGATAATCGAAGTGCCCGACGACGCGATCGGGATCGTGCTGCCGCGATCGAGCCTGATGCGCGCGGGCGCGACGCTCCATTCCGCGGTGTGGGATCCGGGTTATCGCGGGCGCGGTCAGGGACTTTTGAGTGTGACAAATCCGATTCGCATCCACAGAAACGCACGCATCGGCCAGATCGTGTTCATACGGATGGAGAAAAAGGCCGACAAGCTCTACAACGGAACGTATCAAAACGAGGGAGTATGATGCGCAGGCCTACTGGCCGCAGATCTCCCCCCAGTTTGCACTGAGAAAGCTCTTTAGCCCTGCTTTAGGTTCGTAATCAGGATAATAATCCGTCTTGAATTCCTGCGCGGCGGCATCGAACGAGCCGTTCGCAACCCGCCCGGTCGCGGCCAAGTACAGCATCGCAATCGACGGCGCGCGCGATCGTCCCATCTCGCCTGTGATCACAACCGTGGTATCAATCGCGAGCTTCAACCTAATGAAGTTCACAGCCTCGATGAATGCTTCGAGGTTGAACTTATCGGGCGAGTCATAGTTCTCAAGCTTGATCATCATCTTCGACATCTTCTTGACGTACGGCTTTTCTGGACCGATGATCCCCTCGTCTTCGTACATCTCCTTGAAGTACGATTCGCTGCATATCTGAAGCAATGCCACGTTATCCATTCCCTGGGCCGCTTCAAGAGCATCGCTGCCGCCAACGAAAAGACCGCTTACAATTTCTTTCATGAGTATTCCTCCTTCCTAAATGACCGACCGGATTATGCCGACGAGACGCCCGTACGCTGTTAAATCATAGCCAACGCGGTTAGAATAGCATCATTCCATATATTGTTGACCCGGTAAGTGTGATTCCATCATTCCCGGAGATTGGAGCGTAAACTATGGCTGTACTGCCGACACGTGTGAACAAATCGAGCGAGGACTACAAGCTCAATCATGAGTATCAGACATCGCTCGTTAATGAACTGAAGGAGCGTGTTGCGCTCGTTCGCAAAGGCGGGCCCGAGAAAGCGCACAAGCGCCACAAGGAGCAGGGCAAGCTCTACGTGTGGGACCGCATAGAGCGCTTGATCGACCCCGGCACGCCGTTTCTCGAACTGATGCAGCTTGCGGCGTGGGATATGTACGACGGCAACGCGCCGGGCTCAGGGCTCGTTACTGGCGTCGGGCGGATCGAGGGCACGGAGTGCATGATCGTCGCCAACAACGCGACCGTGAAGGGCGGCACGTACTACCCGATCACGGTCAAAAAGCACGTCCGCGCGCAGGAAATCGCGATGGAGAACAACCTGCCCTGCATCTACCTCGTGGACAGTGGGGGCGCGTTCCTGCCGCTCCAGGCCGACGTTTTCCCCGACCGGTTCCACTTCGGGCGCATCTTCTACAACCAGGCCGTGCTCTCGAAAATGAACATCCCGCAGATCAGCGCGGTGATGGGAAACTGCACCGCGGGCGGCGCGTACGTGCCCGCGATGAGCGACGAAGCGATAATGGTGAGGGGCATCGCGACGATCTTCCTCGGCGGCCCGCCGCTCGTCAAGGCCGCAACGGGTGAGGAAATCTCAGCGGAAGAACTCGGCGGCGCGGACGTCCACTGCAAGATATCGGGCGTTGCGGATCATATGGCCGAGGACGACGACGACGCGATCAGGATGCTCAGGGAAATCGTGAGGAATCTGCATCGCCCGAAGTTCACGCCGTTCCGGACGAAGGAAGCGGAAGAGCCGCTCTACGACGCCGACGAGCTTTACGGCATCGTGCCACAGAGTTTCGCCAAGACCTACGACGTGCGCGAGGTGATAGCGCGCATCGTGGACGGAAGCGAGTTCCACGAGTTCAAGGCGCACTACGCGACGACGGTCGTCACGGGGTTCGCGCATATCTGGGGCTATCCCGTCGGCATCATCGGCAACAACGGCGTTCTATTCAGCGAATCCGCTTTGAAGGCCACGCACTTCATCGATATGTGCTGCGAGCGCGGCGTCCCGCTTCTGTTCCTCCAGAACATCACGGGCTATATGGTCGGGCGGCAGGCGGAGCACGGCGGCATCGCCAAGGACGGCGCCAAAATGGTGCACGCGGTCGCGTGTGCGAACGTTCCGAAGTTCACGGTCATCATCGGCGGAAGCTTCGGCGCTGGCAACTATGGAATGTGCGGGCGCGCGTACGAGCCGCGGTTTCTGTTCATGTGGCCGGGCGCGCGCATTAGCGTGATGGGCGGCGAGCAGGCGGCGGGCGTGCTCTGCACGGTCAAGGTCGACCAGCTCGCGCGCAGGGGAAAAACGATGAGCGAGGAAGACCAGGAAAAATTCAAGCGCCCGATTATCGAGGGCTACGAGCACGAGGGCAGCGCGTACTACTCGACCGCGCGGCTCTGGGACGACGGCATAATCGACCCCGTGGACACGAGAATGACGCTCGGGCTCTGCCTTGAGCTCTCGGCCAACGCCCCCGCCCAGCCCAAAAAATTCGGCGTGTTCAGGATGGAGGCACCCTTTCGGCCTAAAAGCCTAGATCACAAATTGCCACGCTATTCACCGATGGGCGTTCTGGTGGCCACGTGAAGCTCATTTTCGTTTTGATCGATATATGCTAGAAAAATGCTGTTGTCATCTGTTAC
>JAGGVC010000038.1 GCA_021158185.1 bacterium
AGTCCGAAGCGCGGTCATATCGTCAGCGTGGTCATGGACCTGATTATCCTAACTGAGAATGGATTATCAACGGATTTTGTCTGGGAAGTAACGGATGCACTGCATGTGTTTATGTAAACAGGGCATGTTATATGTGCATAAGCCTTCAGATTCCTGCATCAGCCCGCGTTTGGCTACTTCGGTTTGCCGGCATTCTTGCCGCCGTTCACGGTTTACGCGCTTTTGAGGTATGACCAGATAAAAGGCATAAGATCGCCGTCAAGAATACGTTGTACGTTCGAGGTTTCGAAGCCCGTTCGCGTGTCCTTCACAAGCTGGTAGGGTTGCAGCACGTAACTTCGAATCTGGCTTCCCCAGGCGATATCTTTCGACTTCCCGCGAAGTTCCTCGACCTTCTCCTTTTGCTCGCGTCTCAAAAGAGCTGCAAGCCTGCTTCTCAAGACCTGCATCGCATACTCGCGGTTAGTGTGCTGGCTTCTCTCATTTTGACACGTCACAACGATGCCCGTGGGAACGTGAGTGATGCGAACGGCGCTGTCGGTCGTGTTGACGTGCTGCCCGCCTGCGCCCGTTGCACGGAAAGTGTCGATCTTCAGATCGGATTCGGGAATCCTCACATCGGCATCTTCTTCGATCTCGGGTATTACGTCCACGGCTGCAAAGCTCGTGTGGCGGCGTTTGTTTGCATCAAACGGGGACATCCGGACAAGACGGTGCACACCGTGCTCGCTCTTCAGATAACCGTAAGCAAGATCGCCCGACGCGCGGAATGTTATGCTTTTTGTGCCGGCAACTTCACCGGGCGTTCTGTCAAGGACGGTTACGGAAAAATTCATCCGCTCGCAGAACATGAAATACATCCTGCTAAGCATATCCACCCAGTCGTGGCTCTCGGTACCGCCCGCACCCGCATGTATAGATACTATGGCTGCAGCCGCATCGAATTCGCCAGACAGGAGAGCCGTAATTTCGATAGCCTTTATTTGCACTGTAAACTTGGTTAGACGTTCGATGAACGCACCGAACTCCGTGGAATCCTCGCCGGAATCGCCCGATTCTCCAAGTATCTCCCAAGCTATATCGAGTTCGTCCAGAGCTTCCTTAGCGGAATCGTATCGTCTTATGCGGTTCTGGAGCGTGGAGATGTCGCGGTTTATTACTGCTGCGTTGCGCGCATCATCCCAGAAGTTGGGACGAGACATCTGTTTTTCGAGGTCGGTGAGTTTCGCGCGCGCGCCCGCGATGTCAAAGATAGTCTCCCATTTCAAGAAGCGTCTTGCGAAGCTTCTTCAGATTATCACGCGCTTCTGAAGGTTGCATGGGGTATCACTTATACCACAACTGCCTATTTCACACATAAGAAAGGAATTTGAGATGACTGAACTGAACATTGAGCTTGATTACTCAAAGTCCGCGGATCTGCCAAGCCCGAGCATCCAGGCAAAAGCGATAATAAAGCCGATCGTGCATACCCATCCGAACCAGTCACCCAGCCTTGCGTAAAGCGTCTTCCCGTCGAGAAGCTCGGCCCTGGTATACAGTAAAGCAAATGAATACTGGCTGGTTTCCGAAACAACTCTCCCCTGCGGATCTACAACATGGCTTATACCGGTCGTCGAACTCCTCAAGGTCCAGCGTCGGTTCTCGACCGCGCGAAAAACATCCATCATGCGATGTTGTTCAGTACCGCTTGCTCCTCGATACCAGCTGTTGTTTGTGATGATAACGATGATATTCGCGCCCCTGCGCACCTGCTCGCGGAGTACGAACGGCTTGATCGAATCGAAGCAAATCGCAGTTGCGATTTTTGCAGAGTTGCTTTCTGAGCCGTCCGAGCCCTCTAACTCGACAGATATGATGTTCAAGCTTCTCCCTCGGTCGATGTCCACTGCTCCCCAGGGAAACGGCAGAAATTGAACAAGTCTACGGAAAGGCAGCGCTTCGCCGAATGCAATTGGAACGCACTTATCGCTTACACCCGCAATTTTACCCATTTTATCGAGCAGTATTGCGCTGTTCCGAAACGAGGATCCGTCGCGTGTAATAACACCCATCAGAAGGGGGATGCCGGATCTTCGGGGTAGCATCCTTACACTTAAGGGCACCGAGCGGTTTTCGTTGATGTCCAAGAGATCCCCGAGTGCAGATTCCGGCCAAATTACGAGATCGACGGGATTTCCTGCGATTGCCCTTTCAGTAGCCCTTACATATGTATTCCTGGCGATGATGCTGTACATCTCAGTCCATTCGACTCCGCTCTCAAGCCCGCCCTGCACGAGAACAGCGGACATCGGAGTGCCGTGAGGAACGATGATTACCTTGAATACTCCGTACAAAATGTTGATGAAAAATAAGGCGAGTACGATGATCGCTACGCGAATACGGATCGTCCTCCCGCCAGGATAAAAGAGAAGCTGATATACTGCGATGTTCACTGCAAAAATTAGAAATGAAACGAGCCAGATTCCGCCTATGTCTGCCGCCTGAATGAAAACCGGCATCGTTGAAAGCGCGTATACGGGATATACCCAGGGAAATCCCCACAAGCCGACGCCTTCGATAAACAGAATTGCAACACCGCAAACTGAAAACACCCACCACCATCTGGCAGGCGCAAGCTGTTCCATAATATAGTATGTGACCAGCCCGAGCAGCCCCGTGGATAGCGAATAGAAAAGCGAAATAAGCACAAGAGGAGCAGGTCCGAAGCTCAGGAGCCAGCTCAAAAGCGCGCTATGTGCGATAACACCCGCCAGATAACCCAGAAGGAACGCCTCGCGCGGTCTTTCGGACATCCTGACGGCGATAATGAGAGGTATAAACGCAAACCACACCATCCACGGCAAATGAGGAATGAACTTGACGCTATGCGGAAGGATCGCAATATAGAACGTTCCTGACAATGTTGCAAGAAGAAATTTGACGGTATCTTTAAGCATAGCTTCGAGCTTCAAAGCTCCATACAAGGACGGAAGGGAAGAGGGCTTGTTTTGGCATGGTTACTCTTCAAGATGAAACAGATCCGGAAGCGCGGGGATCACGGATCCGTCAAGTTCAATATGAAACACGTCAATTCCATACCTCATCAGCGTCTGAGCGATGAGGTTGTGACGATGGGACACGTGCCAGTCTGATTCGCTCGATAGAACACACACCTTTCTTTCGGGAAGAAGGTCCATCAATTCTGAAATGCCGTTCTGATAGGATGCTTCTCTCTCCCTGGCTATGGGATCAAGGCGTCCTTCGCTTGTCAGGCAGCCAAGCTGGCGTCCCATCCAGATGTAGCTGATACCGCGGCTGTGTAACAATGCGTCCAGCCTGTCCCTGTCGTAATGGGGGATGTGTGAGTTATAGGGATAGGCACGGGCGTCTACGACGAGATCTATGCCCTTTACGGTCAACAGGGCCATAAATTCCTCGGCATCCAGGTCGCTGTGGCCGACCGTATAGCATTGGAGAGCTTCCTCGAGCACCATCGGGGCGGATTATACCACAGCGAACGGGGCAGAAAATCACCGGAATTCTGTGAACATGGCGCTATTGTGATAATATCCTTTGCCTTTGCAATGAGGAGGAGACTATGTGCATTCAGGTGAACATCAAAGAAAACACTGCCATAATCGGGTTTACCGGCGAGCTCGATCTTGCCCGCGGCAAAGCTCTCAGGGAAAAGACTGATAAGCTGAAGGACAACATCGATACTGTCATTCTGGATCTCAATGGTGTGACCAATATCAACAGCTCGGGAATCGGACAGCTCGTATCCATCCTCAAGTACTGTACGCTCAAGGATCAAAAGCTCAGGCTTGCCTGCCTTTCGAGTGACGTCTCCCAGGTTCTCAGCATTACCAAGCTAGATAAAGTGCTTTCAATATATGACTCCGTGGAAAGCGCTGAAGAGTCTGTCGGCTGATCTCTTGTCTCCACAACAGCGTATATCTCGAATTCACGCAAGAAAAAAGCCCTCCGCAAAGGGAGGGCTTTTCTTTGCAAGCGATATTCTCTTACGAATCAGGTGCAAGCCTTAGCTCGAAGAACTTGCTCTGCTCGGACTGAACCGCGTTCTCTCCACCGACAATAAACATGGCATTACTGATAACGGTTCCAGCCACGTGAGCCCTGGGCTCGTCGATCGGATATGTCTTCGTCCACATACCCGATCTTGGGCTGTAGATCAGCGAATCTTCCGCGAGCACATAATCTCCATTGCTGTCGATAGCAGAATATCCGCCAAAGACTGCAATGAACTCCTCTGGTCCGTATGAAATTGCCGCGGCACCCGCGCGAGGGGCAGGCTCCGTTGCATCAGAACCAGCACTTGCCGGCTTTGTTAGGGCGGGCATTGAAATCCAAACGGGATTCTGCATATTGATGGCCTCAACAGCGTTGGAAAGCGTGCCGTCTGCCGTAACTCCGCCGATCACGTACACCCAGTTGCCCAGTGCTACGGTTGCAAAGTCGTAGCGCGGTGTTGGCAATTCCGGCAAGAGAAACCAGAAATCGTATTGGGAAGGTGAGAACGAGGCAGGATCGTAATCCGGCCAGCCCTCGTGCGGCAGGTAGAACCATACCGTGGGAGACACCGAGCCTCCCTCGAGCCTTCCGCCGGCCACCAGGAATCCGTCGGCATCAGCAACACCAATACCGCCGCCGAAGTTGATCGCCATCGTGCACGCGGCCATACCGTGGTGGGAAAGCTCGAGGTTTACGCCGCTGCGATAGCCAATTGACGGGCGGTTAATCCATTCCCACACGCCCGAGTTGCCAAGAAGCATCGTTTCATTAACACCGGTCGTTCCATCCAGGTTGGCGATTCCGCCTGTAACGATCAAATGGTTCTCCAAGCTGCCTATGCCGAGAGCGCCTCGTGCAGTGGGCATATCGGTGAGCGCACTGCCCGGACGCTGAGAACTGTCCACACTGTACGACATGTCACCCCAGCGAACGCGGTCAACCGATTGAAGCGCAACATTACCAAGGAAGCCTCCGACAACATATACATCTCCACCGATCGCCGTAACACCGTGATACGCGCGGGGCTGCAGAATGCTTTCAACAGTGCCAAGCTGGGCAGGGACGTCCACAATGCTCACCGGGGCGGATTTGGAAATCTGTACCGGGGGAATACTCGAATCAAGAGCACGAACGGCGCCAATGTAATATCCTGCTACCAGCGCGCCTGCATCGAACTCGGCAGCGATTATCTTCTCTGGGTACGACATTGTATCCGTAATCTCCACTGCGAAGTCATCCTCGTAGCTTCCCGGAGGATCATCCCAGCCAGCGTTGGGTTCAATCGGACGTGTCGTAAAAACACCATCGAAATCACGATCCCAGAACAGCTTGTATGGAGGAACACCGCCTGATACTTCGGCTGTGAAAACAATGTTTGCACCGCTCGTGAAGAACTCGCCTTCAACCAGACCGGTTTCCTCAATGAGCTGCCTGGCAAACGGTTTCAGGGTCAGCATGTTATACGGTTTCTGGCCTGTGATATCCACAGATCGAACTGGAATATCAATTCTCATCTCAATACCGACAGAATCTCTTACACGTAGCTTGCAGACATAGTCGCCCGGCCAGTTGTACGGGTTATACAGCGAGTTCGACGCGCTGTCCCAATATGGAATCGTCGGTGAAACGACTTGTGAATCGATGTAACCGTCACCCTCGAAATCCCAGGCAAAACTGTAGGGAGGTGTACCGGACTCATCGGGACTGGTGGAAACCGATGCGCTTAAGAAAATCTGCGGAACGATTGGTCTGCCGGTCGCGTCGAGATTGTTTTTATCGAATTGAACCAGAATCGGGACATCCTTTGCGCTGAACGGGGCAGGATCATCATCGAGCGAGACGGGCGGATCCGTGGTCACAAATACCTTGAATGTATCGGGTGGTGGTGGTGGTGTGAAATCCACGGGAACAACCTTGATGCCGATGAACTGATTTACCGAATTGCCGAGGCTGTCAATCGCCTCGAGCAGTACAATCCTGTAATTCGCTTCCTCCGTCATATCCGGTCTGTTGTTGTAGCTGTATGAATAGTGGGGCGATTCGACGGTGGAATCGATCCTGTAGTCGCGCTCGACTGGGTAGTAAATTGTCTGCTGCGTTTCCGGGTCCGCTACGGAGCTGGGAACAAGAATCGCGTAATCGAAGTTCCACCTGTATTTATAAGGTGGCGCGCCGTCTGCCGCTTCCGCGAGAAAGCGGATATCGTCACCGCTCTTGAACGTATAGAACCCTGGATCCTTCAGCTTTTCATTCTGATCTGTAGGGCTAACCTTCCAAAGAACACTCTCGCTTCCATATTCCGCATTTGTAACGCCGGTCTTCGCAGCGTTGAATTTGAAGCTCGAGCCGGATGTCACGACTACCGTTACCGGTCCGCTGATTCTGGTCGCGGGGTTTGGCTCAAGTGTATTCTCGTCAATTCGGCTGTCAGTAACCCAAAATCTTGCAGAAAATGTCGACTGCGTCAGCCCACGGAAGAGGTCCTCTTCAAGGAAGGGATAAGTAAAGGAAGATGTCGCAGTTGTAACGGTTTGCTCGTTGGCGATAATATCCGGAGCGCTGTCATCCGTGAAGTCCCAGTAGAAGTTATAGGGTGGAATACCACCGCGAATAACGGCCAGAAAATCGACCTTGAGCGGGGTAGGGCCTACCTGAGGAGTGGCGGAAACAAACACAATTTCCAGATCGGAGCCGTCATCAGGAGTATCTCCGGTAACCGGATCTCCCTGTGTGCCGGTCTTCCCAACGTCGGACTGGTCACCACCAGGTACGGTCGGGCTTGAGCCTCCACCACAGGCGAGTACGAACGCCAAGGATGCCACTACAAGAAAAACAATCACTACTCTGGCCATTTAGAAAACCTCCTAGTCAAATTGGAGGGCCGCAAGAATGCGGCCCTTGCAATTCCTATCGAATCAGGTTTACGGAACCTGGAACTTCTCAACATAGGGATCAAGTTCATCTTCAGCGAGCCCTGCAACTCGATAGTAAGTAAACGTGTTCGCCCACGGATCGCTCGCAGGACGATCCGGAGCAGAGAAGGAATAGAAGAGTCCCGCTCCCTGCTTCGGAATCAGAGAAAGCGCGTTCGGTGTGATGTTGCCGTCTTTCATCGTAAACACGTCGCCGATAACCTCGTCGATTGTGCGACCGCCGAATACATGATAGACGAAGCCGGTGCTGTCGCTGCCGATTGCCGCGTTAAGCCCCGCAGCAGGCTTCGGAAGCGTGCTGATAGTCGACCAAGTACCCGTATTCGGGCCGTAAACGTCGGTGAACGTGAATACATCCACACTGTCAACGTAATTGCCATTCTGGTCTGTACCGCCGAACACGTACACTTTCCACTGCTCGCCAACACTCGGATCCGGCCACTGCATCACAACATCGAAGTCGTACCTGCCGGTAGGCATGTACTGAATCGGTCCGTTCTGCGGATTTCCGGCGCGGACGTAAGACCAGAACGGGTATCTCGGATTCCTCGGATTATCGTCACTAGTGTTGCCGGTCGGATTCTCCCTGATATCGAGAATTCGGAATTCATCGCTCACATGGCCGTCCGCTTCCTTTCCGCCCATAACATAAATGTAGGAGAAAGAACCAAGCGGCCAGGGCAAGCTACCAAGATAGAAGAACGAATCGATCGCAAATCCACTATGGCCGTATATACCCACGGGAAGCTGTGCAACCTGCACACTTGTTTGACCTCAGCCACCACAGTCCGGCACAATCGGGATGCGGGGATCCTCGCCAACCTGCGGCCAATAATCGCGGTCGCGACCAAGGAAATTATTCCGCCAGATATCTACCTGGTTATTCGTAATCTGGAAATCACCCGTCACGCATCCGCAAAGCTCAAGGCAGTCGATTGGAAGAAGCTCTGTGCCGAAGCCCGGCGGATAGTATTTCTGAACCGTGGTCAGCGGGATACCATTCTCGTCACGTCCTCCGATCACATATATTACGGGAACCCCATAACCGGGACCGTTCATACCGTTGCTGTCGAGCCCCCTGTCATTGGGATCATCCGGAGAGAAGTTTCCGGCTATCCCCGCCATCGCAACGCATCCCGCATAGTCCGCACCTTCGGGATTTGTTTCGACTGGTTCGTGCGTGAATATCGCGCACGCGTTGCCCCTAGGCACGAAGTCGTCAGCGCGAAGGGATGTCCGTGCGGGAGTCATATACCTCATCGGACCGACGGGAAATGCTCCTCCGCCGATGCCGCCAAGAGTTCCGTCTCCGGCAGGCGACTGCGACGTCGCATTAAGCTCTATCCACGAATTCGCGGGATAGAGAACCGGGTTGTTGTGGAAGCCGGTCTGGTAGCCGGTCGGACTGTCGCCTGCAGGATCTTCGCCGTTCGGGTTGTATGCCCATGCGCTCTGTGTCAGCTCAACAATACCCTCGAAAACACCGGCAGTATCAACCTTGTCGCCACCGAACATAAATGTTATCCCCAGGAAGGGATGAGTAGTAACTGCAGGATTGGATCTTGCTTCAGGCGCCTGGTTGCCGTAGTTCGGGCTCTTGCCGACGAACGTATGCGTTTCTGGCTTGAGAGCGTCGTAGGAAAAGCTCGCAGCCTGCGGAGTCATGGTTATCGCATTCGAAACCGCCTCGCTGCCGAGAGCGTCCGTAACGACAAGCTGCACGATTATCGGGTCGTAAACTACGCCTCCGCCCTGGATCGGCGTTAACGGCACACTTGCAAAGTGGAAATCGGGATTAGGTACGTTGGTTGAATTGGGCGTTACGATTGCAGAGCCGACGAGCGAGCGTGAAGGATTTGTCGCATCATCGGTTACCGTTGAATTGCTGTAAACAACCCAGGTATATTCATACGGCTCCTTGCCGCCGCTTACTTCGCTCGTGAAATTACTCGAGAAGGGTACGCTGGCGTTTACTACGTTAGCCATAATTACAACGCCGATCTGCTGAGCTTCTTCAACTCGAACCTCAATCAATCCGCTTTGAACCTCAAGCCCCTCGGAGTCACGAACGGTAAAGAGCGCCTGGTAAATGCCGGGCGAGACGTACGTATGCTCGGCCTGCGAGATATCCTTCCATCCTGTTCCCTCGCCTTCGCCGAAATCCCACTTGTACTCGTATGGAGCAACTCCGCCTTCCGCACCGCCATCGAAAGTAACACGCAGGGGAGCCTGTCCTGTAGGCGGATTTGCAAATGCAGAGAGAATAAGGGCGGAGCTTGCGGGATATACGTTTATCTCAGCATTGAATGCGTTCGTTCTGCCGATAGCATCAACAACCTCGAGAGTCGGATAATAGACCCATTTCTCAGGTGTTCCGCTACCGTCAGCATCTACCGGTGTACCGATTACTTCGTAAGTGAAGAACGGATTCTGCACGAACGAGTCGAAGCTTCCATCGTTGTCGAAGTCCCACCTGTAGTTGTAAGGCGGAGTTCCACCCGATGCAAAGCCCTCGAAGTTCACAAGAAGAGGTACCGGGCCGGCAGTTCTGTTCATCCCGAACAATGCAACGAGCGGCTGCGTTTCGCCTGAAGGAGCCTGCCCATTCACGAGAATGGTGCGATAGCCGCTTGCCAAGCTGCCGTCCGCATCGGTAACCCTCACCATCGCAACGCTCGTAACGTTGTACGTATGGTATGGAGTCTGGGATGTGGAATCGAATATTCCGTCGTTTTCAAAATCCCACGCGTACTCGTAAGGCTCACGACCGCCCGTGGCGCTCACGAACAGGTTGACTTCCAGCGGCGCTGCTCCGGAACTGGGAGTCGCCGAGATCAAGAGGGATATCGGAGAACCTTCCGGCAACTGAGGATCCTGAGGACTGCCCGTGCCGTCATCCTGCGAAGGACCGGCACCGCCTGTATTCCCATCACCGGGAATGGTGGAAACCGAGCCGCCACCACCACAAGACAGAGCAAACATAAGCAGGGCAATCACCAAGATACCTGCAACCAAGTAAATTGACCTTTTCATTTTTAGACCTCCAAGGGGCTTTTAGGCTAATGACAAAACCAAAGCCCATTTAAAGCGCTTACTAGCACAGCCAGAATGGCTGGCCGAGTGTGTTATACCCATCACTAAAACAGCACAAACGGGGATAAGCGATCCCCACCAAATTTAACAAGTTGTTTCAAATGGGTCAATTCCTTACGCGCTCGAGATACTCACCGGAACGCGTGTCGATCTTGACCTTTTCGCCTGTATTCACAAAGAGCGGCACCCTTACAACCGCGCCCGTTTCGAGCGTTGCGGGCTTGGTTGTATTACTAACGGTATCACCCCTGATGCCGGGTTCGGCCTCTGTGACTTCGAGTACAACGGTAATCGGCAACTCGATGTTAATGATTTCATTACCGTAAAACTCGCCTTTAACCGTTTCACCCTCCCTGATGAACTTCGAAATACCGCCGAATACGTCGCGAACGACCTCAAATTGCTCGTACGTTACGGTATCCATCAGCGTCAGCATATCACCATCTCCGAACAGATACTGCAGTTCCTTACCTTCAACGCGAACATCCTGGAACTTCGCATCTGTACGGCTGGTCTCCTCGATAATCGCTCCGCTTCTCATGTCCTTGATCTTCAGACGCACAAACGCCGGACCTTTGCCGGGTTTGATATGAGCATATTCGAGAACCTTCCAGATGCTGTCTTTGTATTCAAATACAACTCCGGGTTTAAGATCGTTTGCCGATATCACTTCTGAATATCCTCCAAATGCGCCATTGAAGCCTAGCCCACTACCATAAGATCACACTCAAGGTTGTTGAGTTTTTCAACACCATTGCTGGTAACTAGAACGAGATCCTCTATTCTTATGCCTCCCTCGCCTGGGACATAGATCCCCGGCTCGACCGACATCACACATCCGGCCGGAATGACATTCTCCGCCCCCATTGCAAAGACCGGTTTCTCGTGCACCTCGATGCCGATGGAATGTCCCAGCCCATGCGTGTAGACATGCTCTCCAAATCCAGCCTCCAGGATAATATTACGAGCCACAGCGTCAATCTCCGCACCGGTCAAGCCCGCAGATATCATCCTCTCGGCAGCCCACTTGGCTTCGAACACGGCATCGTACCGCTGCTTCCAGATTTCCGGACAATCCTTGAAAAAAACAGTACGGGTCATATCAGAACAATAGCCTTTGTAAATCACGCCCACATCGAACGTGATGGGAGCTTCCGGAACGAGAACCTGATCGGTATAGCCTGCGTGCGGCTTTGAGCTGTTTTTCCCGCTTGCAATAATCGGTGAAAAACTGACCATATCACCGCCGCGCTTCCTTAGTATATACTCGAATTCCGCTTCGAGATCCCGTTCCGTCACGCCGTCACGAACGAAGCCGAGAACATCCTTGAGACTCTCTTCATTGATGCGGATCGACTCACGCAAGAGAGAAACTTCACTTTCGTCCTTGATCATGCGAAGCTTCTCGACAGCGTTGACTGTCGGAACAATCTCGATTGGCGCAAGTACCTTTGTATACTTGTTGAATGTCGCGACAGGCATTTGGGCAGCCTCAATACCGAGCCTTTTTGTGCCGAGAACGGATGTGAGTTCCTTCAGTTGCTCGTCCAGCTTCTTCCCTGTTGTGTCCACGATTTCGAAGTGGGAAATCGTCTTTCCAGCGCTTTCGATGTAGCGGCTGTCGGTAAGAAACAGTCTCTCGTTCTCGGTAAAAAGCAAATACGCGGTTGAACCGGTGAATCCCGTCAGGTAATAAATGTTCGGAGTCAGGTTCATTCCGTGCGACGGCATAACGAGCAGGCTGTCCACGCCCAGTGCGCCAAAGTTCGCCACGAGTTTTTCAACGCGTTTCGAATACATCCATTAAGCTCCAGTAATAAAGCTTGTTATTCTATCATCGAAAAATCCCACATGCAAGAAACAAAGCAGGTTTCCGATGCATTATATATGCTTCTTCTCAGTGTTTTCACAGAGACAAGCACGGCAGAAAATACTCATTCACTTCCTGCAAGCGCTGAATATCTGAATTTTAAGAGTGGCACATGCTCAGAATTGAAATTTCTAGCGGATTATTTCGCCTTTTTCGACCAGCCTGTACCGCCCGTACCGTTTATCGCCCACATTTCATACTCGGCACTTCTTGCAAGCGAGCTGTTCGGAGCCATTTCGACGACTTTTGTAAAGAGTTCAAGCGCATCGTCGTTTTTCTTAAGCGTCCTCAGGATCAATGCCATTTCAAATAACACTTCTTGATCGGCGGGCACAATTTCAATATATTCCGAATAAACCTTGAACGCTTCTTCCAGCAGGTTGGCATTGTTGAGCGCTTCGGCATAGCTTTCCATGCTAGCCGGATCATCATGCGCCTCAAGGTAGGCAACGCGCGCGACACTCAGCGCCGATGCACCATCCGCTTTCTTTGTAGCCTTCAACGTGGCCTTAGCGTCTCCGAACAGATAACTGTTTTCGCTCAAATTCCTCTACCCCCAGATAGAGTACTAAATTATACCCAGAAACCACATATCTATACGCAAAAAACACTCCTTTTGTTCATTTTCGCGAGCTGTTGTCATAAAGCAGCCAACCACAGGCGTCTAGATGGTGAAGGAGCACGCTGTTTTCCGAAATTGCATTGCTCTGGCTGATTAAGATACGTAAGCATCGGTCGGGCAGCGGGAAAACGCTCTTTCTTAGTGGTGCACTAGAATTTCAGCTCAGTCATTCCTCGCCATCAAGCATTTTGTAGATCAGCTCATATTTGAGAACCTTCTTTGTGAACACTTCGTTTTCATAATTGGGAATAAGCTCTGCATAAAGCCAGCCGGGAGCACTGGAAAACCAGCTTTTCCACCTGTTGGCATTGCCCGGCCCCGCATTATAGGCGCTTATTATCACTTCATCAGGCTGATGAGCAGTTCGCTCGTACTTCAGGTGAGCGATGTATGCAACGCCGAGTTCGATGTTCGCATTGGGGCCTGTCTTCCAATCACCGAGGTTCTTAGCCCTGCCGGTGCCAAGAAGCCAGTCGGCGGTGTCGGGCATAATCTGCATAAGCCCGCGCGCACCCGCGCTGCTGACGGCGCCCGGACGAAATCCCGATTCTTTTTTCATAATCGCCCAGATCAGCGCAGGTGATATCCTGTGGCGTTCAGCAGCATTGCGCACTTCTTCCTCAAACGGCCTTGGAAAAGCGATTCCGATAAGCTCATCAACGAGATCGGGATCGCTTACGATGCCCTTTTCCAGAAGTTTCTCGGCAAACCAGGCGGCGCTTTCCGAATTACCGTAATTATCTCGTGCAAAAATCTCCTCGGAGAGCGAGATGTCGGGAAACAACCATTCGGCGTTTATTGCGCTTTCCCGGCCGAGATCGGTAAGCCCAATGCCGAAGAAGATTTCATCCACTCTTTCCGGCTGCTGGATTAACGGATCGAAGCCCCTTTCGGGAGATGCCGGGCCGTCTGCTGTATAAAGCTCGTAGTATGTATAACTCTTCCAGGCAAGTTCCTTCAGAGCTTGCTCCGCACCGTTGGAATCGCCCAATTCAATTGCCATCCTATATGCCCAATAGTTGCGAAGAACATCTGCTTTCCTTCCTTTCCCGTCGAGCCCGGACATAAGCAGCCTGATGTCTTTATTCCTTTCCTTGTAGAAATAAATCGGGAGAAGCTCTTCTGCGGCTGGAACGAAATAATCACTGCTCAGGTGATTATTCAAGATGAATTCGAGATCGCTTACTGCACCTTCAAGGTTATAGGATTTGATTCCCTTGTTTGCCTTTGAAAGCAAATAGCGCCGCCAGCGCGCCTCGGCGCTTATAGGTGCTCCGAGCGCGGCACTTTCGAGAAAATGGTACTCCGCCCTTTCGTAATCACGATTATCAGACTCGTAACCTGCCAGGAAGTACAGCGCGCTTGCAATCGTTCCATCAGATGCACCTGCCAGGTTCAACGTTGCAAGATCGTCCTTCGCGGATTCCGGATTGCCAAGATCGAACTCGAGGTACATCCTGGATAGAAGTAAATCTTCCTGAATTTCCTTTCCTGCTCCGACGTTGAGAATCCAGCTCAATTCGTTTAGAAGTTCGAGAGAAAGATCTCTCCCTGCGGCTGCCTTCGCGGCCGTCAGAAAATCGCCCTTTTCAACTTTTAGCGACGGATCCTTTTTTGAAAGCGCGGATACAATCCCAAGAACGCCTAGTCTTGTTTGGCTGCCGCCTGAATCATCGCTCCTGAGCGAGCGGATGTAATGCTGCAAAGCGATGCTCGCGTCGCCTTGTTCGAGAAAATAATCGCCCCAGGTGCGGTCGGCGCGCGCCTTTTCCCACGTGAAACCACTTACGTATTCCAAGCGCTTTGAAACCATCTCGGCTTTTTCGGTATCACCCGTCGCCAATGCACCAGCGATCGTCGCTGCGTACACTTTGGGTCTTAGGCCGTTCATCTTGTTCGTATCCAGCAGTTTCGAAAGAATCTTCAGCGCTGCCCCGTGCTCGCCGAGTTCCTGGTAGCTCCGCGCGAGCAAATAGTCAATCTGATCGTCGAGAATCTTCGGGACGGATATGCCGCTTCTCGGGTTCTTTATCGCAAGCATCTCGTTTCTTGCGCTTTGCCAGTCGCCAAGTATGGCGAACCGGTAGCCCTGGTTGAATCTGAAAACACCATACACCGGCCATTCGACAAGCTTCATCCACTTTTCATCGCTCTTCTCGTTTTCGAAATCTCCGTTCTCCGCTTCACTGTTGAGTGATTTGAAAAGTGACAGCACTTGCGAGAATCGCTTCGAATCGACGCCCGTTGTCCGCATTATCAGATCCGCTCTGCCCAGATTGCCTTCAAGAACGAGGAGATCAACGTACTTGCTAAGCGCTTCTTCGTCGCTTGGATTATTCTCAAGTTGCTTTAGGAGTTTCTGTTTAAGCGGCTCCGTACGGCAGAGCTTTTCGAACTGCTCCTCAGGTGACATCCCATACTGCAGATACCAGCTGTAGCCCAGAAAAACGAGCCCTGATGTCGCTGCAAAAATTACTATCATCCAAAGGATTGCCCGTTTGATCAAGCCGCCACCTCAGAGACGAAAGACTGGCATTTTACCATTTCCTTAGAAAAGCCTGAAATGAATACACGTAAAATCTGCATAATCTACCATTTGATTTTATAGATAATGCTGAGGACGTATCTTGATCGGGAACGATTGAATACTAGAAGTCATAACCCCGTCTACAGGCATGCTACAATCCATCCCCGTGCGGTTGCGCTTCATTGTATTTGGTTCTTCAATCGTGCTCGGATTCCTCGCATTTCTCGGCGCGTATTTCATTCACGCCTACTTCAAATTCTACGGCCTGAGCGAGAGCACCGAACTGCTTCAGCCGATTGACTGGCTCACGCTGGTCTTTATGTTTATCTTCATCGCGCTTTTCGTCTATTACAGATTTCATCCAGCTGCAGCACTCACACGGATTAGACGTCTTGCTGGGCTGGACAATATGGAATACGTCGTGCAGCGCGCTGCAGAACTTGGAAAGCCAATCCTTTTCAGCTTAGGCCAGCTCAGCATCGCCGCGATGAGCAACATCGCAGGAATGGAGTACCTCCGCTCACTCGCACGGCACTGCGCGCGCTATTCTGTGCCTTTGTATGTCATCACGCGCGACGGCACACTCTTGGCTGCTGCGCGCGATGTGGTCAGATGGGCGTACGATCATGAGCGCCGAGGTGATCTGTTCGACTCGGACAGGATTTTCCTTCTCTCGCCGGAGCAGTTCGCGTTTGCTGCGTCGGCAGGAGCGATGATGATGCGGATCAGGCCAGCCGGCATCTTCATCTTCGGCTATTTCCGCGCGGAATCGCTGTACCTGCTGGAGACCGCGCGCGCTTCAGGGGCGATGGTCGTCGGGGCGACGGACGAACCCACCCAGATGCCGTTTCTTCTGACCTGCTGTCATTATCCGATGATCGGCGAGGAGCTTTTCGCGGCAGGAGCGCTCGCGGGTGACTCACCTGTTCTGAGGGCAAGCGTACGCGTCCAGGACATCTGGCGGACTATCGCAATCGGACTTATCATCGGTGGTATGCTCCTGTGCGGCCTGTCGGTTCTTCTCGAACACTTTGGCATTATGGACTTCGATCAAGTGCTGAACAGCATGATGTTGTAACGTATGTACGTTCGTGATTCCGCCCGGAGCGCATCCAATACGCAGAATGTGTTATCTGCTCAGTATATTAGTGCTATAATCTCACTCACCTTTTTCCGAGGAGCGGGACTTGAAACGGTTACTCAGTCGCCTGTATATAGTTTCAACCGCATTCTGTGCGGTTTTGTTCTCCTTTGTCTTGCTCTCAACGGGCATTTCGGCCCAGGAAGCCCCTCAAGAAACTCCGAGCTTGCGGCTTTTCGGAGAGGAGCTCGTTCGCGATAGAACGCTTCGTCCCGAATCCGCGCTCACGGGCGCGACCGACCTCGTCGTCAAAGACTGGCCGAACGACGCAGGGAGATCGGTATGCGTAACTTTCTCGAAGTCGGATTGGGAAGACGTCGGCGTCATTATGAACAACGGCGAGCAGGTCACCAACCTTTATTATGTAGTCGACTGGGCCGAGACTCCCGATGGACTGTGGATCGAGGGCGACCGCTTTCCCGTAACGGAGCAGTTCATCGGGGACGATTATGGTGCATTCGGCTTTCTCCCGGAAGGTTACGAAACAACACATTACAGCCGTGTGCAATACGAGCTTGAGACCGAGGGCGACGAGGATGTAAGCTACGAAGAAACTCCTGTGTATATCCGCGTCGGGCTTGCCGCGGGCGAGAAAATGCTGGCGGGATACTACTTCCCGACCGTCGCAAGCGGCACGAGCCATGAAAGCTGGTTCGATTCCGCGCGGAAGTACCATCTGGTTCTCACAGTTCTTCTGACCCTGACCGTACTCTCGTTCATAAGCAGGGCGCGGCGCGGCATGAAATTCTACATCCGCCGCATCGCCGGTCTTGAAGCAGTGGATGAAGCGATTGGACGTGCAACCGAGATGGGACGCACGATGTTCTTTCTCTGCGGATTGAATCCGATGAGCGAAGTTTCAACTATTGCTGCAACGAACATCCTCGGCAAGGTGGCGTACAAGGTCGCCGAATACGAGAGTGATCTTCTCGTTCCGTGTTTCGACCCGATCGTTATGAGCGTGTGCCAGGAAATCGTAAAACAGAGCTACACCGAGGCTGGCCGCCCCGACAACTACAACGAGGACAACGTATTCTTCCTCACCCAGGCTCAATTCAGCTACGTCAGTGCCGTGAACGGAATGATGGTGCGTGAAAAACCTGCTGCAAACTTCTACTTCGGCTATTACTTCGCGGAATCGCTATTGCTCGCCGAGACCGGAAACCAGGTGGGCGCGATTCAGATCGCTGGAACAGACGCGCTGGTACAGATACCGTTCTTCATAACCTCCTGCGACTATACGCTCATCGGCGAGGAACTCTACGCCGCGAGCGCATACATCAGCCGCGAACCGAAGCTTCTCGGAAGCATCAAAGCGATTGATATGGCCAAGGCAGTCATTATCGTGCTCATAATCGTCGGGACGATCCTTGCAACGCTTGTCGCGTTCGGTGGTCCCGACCGTTTGGATATTCTCCGGTACATTTTCGCAGATCTCTAGGAGGAACATTAAACCGTGCAGTTTCTAAAACGAAACATACCGGTGCTCATCGCATTCGTAATGGGAATCGCAATGGTCTGCCAGTACTACATTCCCTCGCAGGCTTCACAGGATTTTGGTTCAGATATGAACATCTGGACGGAGATCATCTTTGCATTCGCCCTCCTCATCGGCGTACAGTCCCTAATACACAACCACACGAACAAGATCCGGCGGAAGCAGGTCGGTTACGGCTTCTCATGGGCAGTGATCATTTCGATGATTGCGATGACGATCGCGGGCCTTATCGGTGGTGGTGTGGACAACACGAAGGGAATGTACTTCTGGATGTTCCAGTATTTGCAGGTGCCGATGCAGGCCACCGTTTTCAGCATCCTCTGTTTCTACATCGCCACCGCCGCGTACCGGGCATTCAGGGCAAAGACGCCCGAAGCCACGATGCTCCTCATTGCGGCGGCGATTGCGATGCTCGGACGCGTGCCTGTCGGTACTGAGCTTACGGACTGGATTCCGCTTGGCACGTTCTGGGCGAACCTCAGAATGGAAATAATGACCGACTGGCTCTTGAACATCCCGAATACCGCGGGATTCAGGGCGGTTATGTTCGGCGTCGGACTCGGCATCATCAGCACTTCACTAAGAATTATCTTCGGAATAGAGCGAACATACATGGGAGGTGGTGACTGATGACGAATTTCTTTTTCAACCTCCCACGGCAGTTTATCTACCTTATCATTGCGCTTGCGGTTTTCATTCCGATAATCCTGGGTATGGAGATGGATGTGATTCCCGCGCCGGAAGCTGAAGCCGTTTTCAATATCATCGAAGATTTGCCGGATGGCAGCGTAATACTCTTTGGCCAGGACTACGACCCGTCGAGCGAGCCGGAGCTTACGCCCATGACAACGGCCTTCCTTCGTCACTGCTTCCTCAAGAAACACCTCGTCGTGAGCGTCAACGTCTTCACGGTGGACGGCGTGGGACTCGGCCAGATGGCCTTTTCGAAAATGGAAGACGAATTTGGAGTCGTAAGCGGCGAAGACTATGTATACCTGGGATTCCGGCCGGGCGTCGCCAACAGCATCCGCGCTATCAACTCCGATATCACGAACTACTACAAGACCGACGCCAACGGGGTGCCCTCTGCAAGCATGCCGATTTTTGAGAAGGTGAAAAACGGGAAGGATGTTGATTTCATGCTTTCGATCGCAGCGGGTGCGACGCCGGAAGCCTGGATACTCTACGGCGCGAGCGAATCCGGGTACCCGATGGCGGCAGGCTGCACTGCGGTGAGCTTCGCAAGCTACTTCCCGTTTTACAACAGCGGACAGATGAAGGGCATCCTTGGTGGACTCAAAGGCGCTGCAGACTACGAGGAACTTCTTGTGAGGAATTATCCCGAAATGAAGGAGAAGTCAATGTTCGCGAAGAAAGGAATGGTGAGTCAGAGTTGGGTTCACATTCTGCTGCTCGTCCTGATAATCCTCGGCAACATCTCGTTCATTCGCGAACGGGCTATCACGCGCAGAGGAGGTAAGGCCTAATGCTGAATTTCTTTTCAAACTGGGTTGACGTAATCGGTGTGCCGGGAGAGATAATCGGCTACTGGATTGCGGTGGGACTTACGCTCTGCATGTTGAGCTTCCTTTACAAGGACAACCCGTTCTTCAAACTGGCCGAGCACCTCTACCTCGGAATCTCCAACGGCTACTGGCTCGTTTACGTATGGCAGGCTGTGATCAAGCCGGAACTCCTGGGCAGGATTATACCAACATACATCTTCGACCCGTTGGAGCAGACGGAACTCTACAATCAGGATGCCAACTACCTGTTCATACTTCCCGGGCTTCTGGGCCTCTTCCTACTTCTAAGGCTCATCCCCGCACTCGGATGGCTGTCGCGCTGGAGCCTCGCTTTCTACATCGGATGGGGCGCGGGCGTCGCTATCCCGACATACATGGCGAACTACATACTTCGTCAGGCCACTGCGACATTCACCCCGCTATTCGGAATGGGCAACGGCGAGCCGTACAGCTTTTACATCAATAACTGGCTGATCTTCGTAGGCGTGCTCTCAGCGCTCGTGTACTTCTTCTTCAGCGTAGAACATAAAGGAGTCGTCGGCCACGTTTCGAAGGTGGGCATCTGGACGCTGATGCTCGCGTTCGGCGCAAGCTTCGGCTCCACGGTCATGGCGCGCGTCAGCCTGTTCATCGGTCGAGCGCGGTTCCTCATAGAGGACGGCGGCTCAGGAACTCTATACTACCCGTTCTACATCCAGCTCGCGCTGATCATCATCATGGCTGTCATTCTATACTTCGTAGGCCGCGGCAAAGGACCAGCAAAGCCTGAAGAGGGCAGTGCGTAAAGCACAGTGAAATCTGATTTCTCGATGACTTGCACCTGCGGGAAACGACGCACGAATATCACCCTCAAGCCGGTCTGCAACACCCGTTTCATCTGTCTAGGAGCAGCACCAATGGAAAGAATCGCTTTAGTTGTCACAACCGTTGCCGATAACGATGCTGGCAGAGCGCTCATCGAAGCGCTGCTCGATAAACGCCTGATCGCCTGCGGGCACGTCGCACAGTCGGGACATTCGATTTTCCGCTGGAAGGGCGAGATCTGCGACCAGCCGGAATTCACTGTTGTTCTGAAAACCTGCACCAAGCTTCGGGCAAAGGCGATGGGAGAAGTAATGGCTCTACATCCGTATGACCTGCCGGAAATTCTCTCGTACGAAGCTGAAGCTAGTCCGGAATATGCAAGGTGGGTTGAAAAAGAGGTTTGCTATTCATGAAAACAACGCCTTTTGAAATGCCTGCACACATACCTGTCCTGTTCCTTCTCCTTGTTTATGTACTTGTGATTTCAGGCGGCTCCGCCCTTGCAGCCGACTATTCCATCCTTCCTCACGACGCCGCGCCAGAAGAATTCGAGAAAATCGAATCCGCGCTGCCGATGGCAAGGAACTTCACGCCGTCCTGGTACGCCTGGAGCGTCGGAGCGTTCACAACCCGCACAAGTGTTCTCGGCATTGACGGGAAAAAGCCCGTAGTCGAGCTTGCCGATTATTCGGTTCTCATTACGCCAGCGATCATGATGCCGCGTGACGGCGAGCTGAGGATGGAGCTTCACGCACATTATTTCAACGATTTTTTGAAAGCCGACGCCGCATTCCAGGAATCGGCGAAAGAACTTCACCTGCTCCATATTAAGGATATCGGGAAAAATGCTGTCGGGCGCGGCAGATTGGTTTCCTATGTACTCCCCGGCCGCGGCGATGTACGCGAATTTTCAAGGCTGAAGTACGAAATTCCTCCACCCGCCTGGCCCGCTGGTTCATTCATAACGAGCGGCTCCGGCTCGATAATTGCGTTTCTTCCGGCTGAGAAAGGTAAGACCGGATGGATGATAAGGCTCGATTTTTCGGCGAAAAACGCACCGGACTCGCTCGATGTCGTGAGGACGATATTCGGCGTCGTGCTTTATTGCGCGTTCGATCGGGAGCTTGAGGAATATGTCGATTGGACCGAACCTGCCGCCAGGGATGAAACCAGCGGAAATGCAAGCCTGGAGATCTTCAGCGCTTACAAGACACTGCAAGATTGATCCCGCGGCTATACCTGAAAAACCTTCGACCCGCCCGATTGCCGTTAAGAAGAGTAAGTGATATATTCAGATGCCGTGTTCAGAATGCAGCCGATGATTCACGGCGTTTGATACAGCAGACTATGTGCCTGCTTTGCGTACTGATCAGGAGTAGGATTTGACCGCCAAAAAAGACATATATCTTTCGTTGATGTGGCATATGCATCAACCACTCTACAAGTCCGCTGCGACGGGCGACTACATTCTGCCGTGGGTCAGGCTTCACGCAACCAAGGGATATCTCGACATCGCATCGAAGATGCTCGAATTTCCAGAGGTCGGGCAGACGATAAACATAGTGCCCTCGCTCGTGTTTCAAATCAGAGATTACCTTTCCTCGGACGTGACGGATCGATTCAAGGCTGTTACAGCCATGCCGGCGGAGGAGCTATCTCCCGACGAAAGGAAATTCATCCTGAAATATTTCTTCAGCATCAACTGGGACAACTGCATCCGACCGATCCCGCGCTACTGGTCGCTTCTGAGAAAGCGCGGAATGTCCATCGACCACACTGAAATCGACATCGTACTCGGACGGTTCAGCACCGATGACTTTCGGGATCTGCAAGTGCTTTTTAACCTTGCATGGCTCGGCTTTACGGCACGGAAGGAGCCGCTCGTGCAAGACCTTATCGAGAAAGGACATGGTTTCACGGACGAGGAAAAAGCATCTCTATTGAGATATCAGGACGAATGCCTTGCCCGACTCATCGATCTCTGGTCAAAGCTCGGAGCCGACACAGCCGCCGAGATTTCGACCAGCCCGTTCTACCACCCCATCCTTCCGCTCGTGTCGAATTCCAACAATGCGGATAAACAAGTTCCAGGCGAAGTTCTAAGGAAAATCAACTTCAATTATCCCGAAGACGCGTCCGCACAGGTTAGAAGGGCGATTTCGTTTATGTCGAGCCTGCTAGGCATCCGTCCACAGGGAATGTGGCCGTCGGAAGGCAGCGTGAGCAACGATATCATCGAAATTTTTCATAAGGAAGGCCTGCGCTGGATTGCCACGGATAAAGAGATCTTGATGCAAAGCAAGGTAGCGGACTGCGGGCAACCGGTAGTTCACACCGAGCCTTACAGGATTCCAGTCGGTGACGGAGAGGTCGCGATATTCTTTCGTGACACGCATCTCTCGGATGCCATCGGCTTCGAATATCACAAGAGGTGCGGCGCGGATGCAGCGGAGGAATTCCTTGCGAGCATCAAAAAGCTTGCAGAAGCTAACGCTACAGACAGATCGCCTATTGTAAGCGTGATTCTCGACGGAGAAAATCCCTGGGAGTATTACTCCGACGGAGGCGAAGCGTTTCTTACGGCGCTTTTCGATGACCTCTCAAGAAGCAAATCAGGTGTGAGACCAACAACCTTCAGCGGTTATCTGGATAATCACGGTGCTGGTCGAACGATAGAAAGCCTTTACGCCGGAAGTTGGATTCGTCACAACTTTCTCATCTGGATCGGCGACGGTGAAAAGGATCGCGCCTGGAAGTTTCTCTCACAAGCGAGAAAGATCATTAAGGAGTACTTCGAAAGAAATCCTGAAGCTTCAGCAGATCTGAAAGCAGAAGTTTTCGAGCACATCTACGCAGCAGAAGGCAGCGACTGGTTCTGGTGGTACGGTGAACCGTTTCATACGAAATTCGATTCGGTCTTTGACCTTCTGTTTCGACAGCATCTCATCAAGGTTTACGAGCTTCTAGGCAAAGGCGTACCTGGCGAACTCAAGCAGCCTAATACCAGCGAGGCGCGTTTCATCGCGGATCGTGAACCCGTTGATGTCGTTTCACCAATAATAGACGGAAAAATAACGAGCTACTTCGAGTGGGTGGCCAGCGGAATGTATCTGCCGAAAATAAGCGGAACCGTGATGGCAAGGGATCGTGAGCCCTTGTTCAAGGCCGTTTACTGGGGATTCGACGGCAAAAACCTGTTTATCAGACTCGATCTCTCCGAAAAATCTACAATTGGCTCCGGTCTTACGCTTGTTATAAGGTTCTATCACCCGGGCCACATCTTTATCAGTCTCCCGCTCGATGAATCGTGCGAAGGCTATTGCTTCAACAAGCCTGCAAGCGAGCAACCCTCCGAATATCGAAGGATGAAACCGGCAGCGGTAGCCGATATCGCGGAGATCGGGATTCCATTCGAAGATCTCGGCGCGGAAGGCGGAGATCATGTAAGTTTCGCCGTGTACCTTGCCAAGGGAGCGGATTACATAGAACGATGCCCGTTCGATGGCACGATTAACTTCACCGCACCCGGAACGGACTATCGCACTCAGATGTGGAAAGTGTAGAGCCGATTTCCCGTCGTATTTATGATTGTGTACCTGTTGCCGCATCTAGTAGCCCGCGTCCCAGCCTTTCGGCGCTGAACCGCTTCACGATCACGCCGGTATCGATGCCTGATCGCAGGCTCTCATTTTCCTCGATCAAACGAATGATTCCGGCCTTGATTTCACCTGCATCTTCGGGATCGATCTCGATTACACCCTTCTTTCCTGGGCTTATCTCACTCATCGCGGAGGAACGGGTTATAAGCGCCGGACATCCACACGCCAGAGCCTCAAGCACCGGATATCCGAAGCCTTCACCGCTCGAAATAAGGACGAGACCCGCCGCGCGTCGGTAGCACTGGCGGATGACGCTATCATCCTGAAATCCCATATCGAAAATCCCGTTATCGGGCTTGTGCATACTGCCGTCGCCGCCAATCATCACAAGGCTTCCAGGCCAATCATACTTCCCGTGAAGTTCCGCAAAACCTGCCGAAAGCGCCTTGACGTTCTTGCGAGGCGAAAAGCTGCCGACGTACAGAATAAACGGCTCCGGAATCACTTTTTCCTCAAGCCAGGACTGATCGGCGATTTCAATCGGCCCTCCCAAGTCCGTTTCATCCGGCTCATCCTGGAAAAAAGGATCGAGTGCGGGATAAAGCACCCTCACTTTCTCTTCCGCAAAGGGGAATAGTTCGATAAGCTCCGATTTTGTCGCGCGGCTGTCTGTTAAGAGGATGTCGGCCTGTTTCACCGAGCGCGGTATGAACGCGCGGTACAGCATGCGCGCGCGCGCGCTTATGCTTTCCGGGTGCGAAAACACAAGGAGATCGTGAATCGTAACGAGCTTATGCTTTACTTTAAGGACATACGGCAGTGTGAAATCCGGAGAGAAGTACACATGCGGCATCAGCCGCGCCAGAACAGCGGGAAGCTCGACGTGCTCCAGGAAAAGCCTGTTTGCACCAGGCATACGCGGGCAAATTAGCCGAAACGCCCCACCGGCATCAACGCCCTCGAATTCGTTTTCCCTTGCAAAAACGCAAATCTCAAAACCGCTCCGTTCGATGCGTACGAGACCTGCCAGAAGAGTCCGCGTATAGCGTCCGATTCCGTATGCGTTCGAAAGAGATAGTGCGTTAATAAAAATCCGCATTTCCAGCCTGTGCTCCGCATTAAACCCGGACGCATCCAGCAGTCGTCCAAAAAAGCGCTTCCTCGATTCAACGAACAATCCCACTCGCCCGCTACCGGAAACTCAAGCCAGCGCAAATACGCACTACAGCCCCTTCACCGTCCTGTCAATTGCCAGAACCGGTTTGAGTGCGCGCTCAATTTCTGAAAGCGGGAGCATATTCGGACCGTCGCTCATCGCCTGATCCGGCCTTGGATGTACCTCCCAGAAAAGCGCGCTTATTCCGACCGCGGCCGCGGCGCGCGATAATCCCGGAACCGACCGCCTGTCGCCGCCCGACGCGTTTCCCAGTCCGCCCGGTTCCTGAACGCTGTGTGTCGCATCGAAGCAAACCGGACATCCCGTCTCACGCATAATCTCAAGCCCGCGCATATCAACGATAAGCCGGTTGTATCCGAAGCTGGTGCCGCGCTCCGTAACAATCACATCCCGATTGCCTGTGGACTTGATCTTTTCCGCAACGCGCACCATATCCCACGGTGCGAGGAACTGCCCCTTTTTGACGTTCACGATCTTCCCCGACTTCCCGCATGCAAGAAGAAGATCCGTCTGCCTGCAAAGGAAGGCTGGAACCTGCAGGATATCCACGGCATCCTTCACCTTCTCAATCTGTCCGACTTCATGAACATCGGTCAGAACCGGAACTTCGAACTCCTTTCTCACGGTTGCGAGTATCTCAAGCCCAGTATCCATCCCGATCCCGCGGAAACCCTTCACGCTCGTCCGGTTCGCCTTGTCGAAACTCGCCTTGAAGATGTAGGGCACGCCGAGCTGGTCCGTGATTTTCTTCATGCTCCCCGCGACCTCGTGGCACACCGCCCTGCTTTCGATCACGCACGGCCCCGCGATAAGCACGAGCGGATAGCCCCATCCGATAGGGAATCCCAGTTTTTCGATCAAGTGCTGATTTGCTTCGGCCATCGTATTCTCCGTTTCAATCCTCATCCACGCATGCGCGCGGGTGCAACACACGGTCGGCGTGCGGTCGGCTATCCCATCGCGCCGGGCATCCCCGCAGGCATCGCGCCTTCAGTCTCTTCTTCTTCGATTCCGAGCTTCTTCTGCGCCGAGCGTACAAGATTATACAGGCCCGTCTTGTTGCCCAGTTCGATTACCTTCTCGAAATGCACGCGCGCGGCATCCACATCGCCGTCCTTCTCGGCAATCTTGCCAGCGAGCCAGTGGATCTTGCAGAGCGTACCGACCTCGATCTCGTGCTCTCCGAAATCCTCGCCCAAAGCTGCCGCTGACAGCATTTCGTTGACCATCGCGCGCGCCTCATCCACACGCCCGACGCTGAAATAAAGTCCTGCAAGGTCGTTGTAATCGCGCGCCCAGCATCTGTACTCGATAGCTCGCTCGAAACAGTAAATCGCGCCCGCGGTATCGCCTGAGCCGCGCTTCATCCACGCGGGCATAAGCCATCCAAGGAAACGCTGGTACATCTCACGCGCTTCGGTGTTGATGAGTAGCCGGTTTTCTGGATCGATGGTGATGTCCACTACGGCATCCGAAAATTCAACCTCCAGGGCTGTGCCTGCTCCTACACTGTTAATCGTAACAAGTTCCGTCTCACCCGATTGAAGGTCAAACTCGATATCGATCGGCAACAAACCAGCTAGCCGCCCGTCGCGTCTGACTTCCACCGAATATGAATGTCCGCCCTCTCTCGATCCAAGCTCCGTCGCTGTCACATCCACCGTCGGGGGCACCGTATAATCGAAGAATCCCACACGAAAATCATCGAGGTCTGCATTGAGCGACTCGCTGAGTTCATCGAATATTTGATCCGCTGTCATTTCCGGCGCGTCGGTATATTCCGCGCAAATCTCCATAAATGCGCGATGAAGCTCATCTTTCCCGTAGATCCGCGCAAGCGTTACAAACATCGCGGTACCATGCTGGTAAATCGCGCTCATATCGCCAAGCTCCATCCTGCGATCGAGGCTCATCGGCTTGCCACGCGCGACCGCTGCCTGTACTAAATACCTGCGGTAGGAATCGCCTTTCTTCTTGTCGTATTCTTCGAGGTACGCGGTCGAGCAATAGTTGGCCATCCCTTCCACGAACCATAGCGGGCCGTCCACCATCTGCCCCCACCAGATATGGCTCACCTCGTGCGCTATAAGCGGCGATCCGGTCTGGGAACCGAGATAGAAAAGAAGCCCCGCATTCTCGAACGCCGCCACTCCGCCTTCATCGGGAATCAGGAACAGCGGCTGGCGCGTGATCTCCCCGTCCGGATAAACTTCGCTGAACACGCCGAACTCCCCAGAGTAATAATCGAGCATCTGCCCAAGCTCGGTCACCGCCGGGTTCTCCCCGATACTGCCGATAAGGTCTTCGGGCGCGTAAACTTCGAGCGTCACGCTTCCGCTCTCAAGCTCGCTCATCGGAAACTGCGTGGACACGAGCATCACGCCGCGGCATGAATTCGGCCATTCCGCCTCGTGCTCGTGCGCTTCATCTATCCTCGTAGACGAGCCTGGGCTTTCGATGAACTGCCATTCCCCGCCGCTCAGCATCTCCGCGTACATCGTCTTGTCGCAAGCGTCCGCGCCCGTATAAACGACGTAATCGTCGAACCGATAAACGCCCGCGAATCCGATTGCATCGTAGGATTTCGGAGCTTCGCCTGAAAACACGAAGTAGAATTCGTATTCTTTGCCTTCCTCGAACGGATGTTTGATCGTCACGCCCCATTCGGGTTTGTCGCCCGTCATATGCCGCTCGAATTCGGTTTCCTTGCCGTCAACCTCGACGCGCAAAAGCTCGATCCACGGATAGCAGTACACAGTATATTCATCCATATCCTGGGTTGCCCTTGAGCGAGTGAGCACGAGTATTTCGCAGTCCTGCGTTTCGGGATCGAAGCGGTACTCAATCGCCTTCGACAGAAAGTCGATTCCAGGCTCGAAATCTTCCTCGCCGGCATGGTAGGGATGCTCGTAGAAAGCGAATCCTTCTAGATAATCCGTTATAACGATACGCCCGTCAGCCTTCTCCCTGAAATCGAACCGCCCACCGTCCGGCGTGAAAACCGATATGTGGAACTCGCGACCTTCGGGATCGCGCACCGCGGGCCCTGCCGCACCACCGCCCATCATCGCGGCCATCATCTCTTCCTTGCTCTTCTCGACCGGGATCGCATCGCTCCATGATTGCACGTAATATCCCCAGAGCCGTTCGAAAAATTCAGGCGGATTTTCGGGATCGACCTCTACCGGAACTCCATCCCAGACTTCCTCCATTCCCGAATCGGGGCCGCATTTCGCATAAAACCCATCTGCTTCAATCTCGATCGGCTCTCCCTTTTTTGCAAGTCCCATTTCATAAAAGAGGTTCAGCGCATCGCCGTCCGGCAACGAATCAAGCACGAAATCCGCCTTTCCCGCATAGACAAAATGAACGATTCCGCCGTCATTCGGAAGAAACGCATAATCGCCCGGTTCGTTGAACCTTATCTCGCCGAACGGAATCTTGATCGCGCCTGCGTCAATCGCTCTGAAAGTCATCTTCGCAAGCTCCGCCCTGTCGGTCATTCCCGTATCCGCAGGCATGCCTCCCTCGGCCAATGGCCCGCTCGGAGGCATCGCGAAAGCCGACGAACCAGCGAAAGGCGCTGCGGATAAAATGAGAATAGCAAAAACAGCAAGTATTGCAGGTGTTCTAAAAGATAAACCAGGCATAAACACTCCATTTCGCCGGGCATTCAACCCGGCATCGTATTTGAGTTTCGCGTTCGAACTCCAGGCGCATCAGGAAATCCGTTTGACGCCCTATCAGTTTATCAGAACGAACCATCGTTGCGAATAATTATGGCTCTTTGCGATGCTGTGCTACGTTTTCCCTGTGAAATTATCGAAGGGTGCTGGCTACACGTAGAGCATACTCCTGCAATTCTCCATGCGTATTCTTCTTTTTCGCAGAATCGGGCATTGTCCGCCTGACTTCTAATCAGCCTGGATATTTCTCTCGTTGATGCCGGGCTCCATTTCACGCTTCGCGCGCGCGAACATTGCAACCATCGCCCAGGGAAGAATTGCACCGAAGAGGAATGCAAACGCAACGAGATAAGAATCATCCGCTAATCTGTGCGAAAATGCTATTTCAAAGCATTTCGCTGGATTAGCAACGAAGAGATATTCCGCGCTCGCGAACGGATTTGCCGATCCGAAGACAAACGGGCCGATTGTGCCCCAGAACGCGAGCCACACCATCACCCCGTAGAGCACCGCATCCCACACCGACCTTCTTCCAAGAATCCACCACATCGCAAGAAGTGTGAGAAGCCCCATAAGCGGAATGGGAAATGCGAGCCAGCCAAGCCCCGCACCGGCTCTGACGAAGGGAGCACTCCGCCATGATTCGTTTACCTTTTCGGACAAAACGGTGACACGCTTGCTGCGTCCGGGAGAAAACGCAGTCGAGTAGAACGGCGAAATCGGGCGGTAAGCCACCTGCGTGCTGTCTACTTCGCCAATCTTCGCAGTCGCATTGCTCTGATAAACCACGTGACAGCTCGTCACTTTCGCAGGCGATCCCTGGTAGAGGAACAGCCCGATGAGGAAAACAAAAAGCGCGGGCGCCCAGAGGTGCCGCCTGAATACAGGCTTTGTCACCATGATAATTGCGATCACCGCGATGATCGAGATCGCGCCCCAGAAGATTGTCGCATCGTTCAGAACCGCGCCCGGCTTCCACTCCCAGAGTACGATGCGCGGCCAGCTATAGGCTGCTAAACCGGGCAGCAGCAGGAATCCTCCGGCCACGAGCATCGAGTGGATCAGCTTGAGTTGGATGAGCCGCGCGATCAGCACGCCGAACCCCGCGCGGTACGAGCGCACAAGCGTAATCGTAAACTGCACGTAGAATCCCGCGCGCGCGATCGCTGAGAGCCCCCAGGCAAGAGCCGTTTTATTTATGAGCGCTGGATCATCTCCGGCTCTTGCGTAATATGGCGGCCAGCCCGTATTGAACGCACGGCCCGCCGCGATATAGTCCGAAAGAAACACGAGCGCGTACCAGAATAGAAGCCACGCAAATTCGGTCCACTCGCTCTTTACCGGCCAGCGCCAGAGCGTTGCCGTAACCTGATCCGTCAGGTGCGGCGCGGCAAGCTTTCTTTTAACATCAGAGCTTTCGAGTTTCGCCAAAAGCTCCCGCTTCTTCGTTTCATCCTCTTCAGCGACGCACGCGAGATGATCGGCGATCTCAGCAGATATTTCGCGATTGAGCCTGCGAGTCAGGGGAAGATTCAGATTGAGACTCGATTGGTTCATTGTCCCGCCTCCTTACGTAAGCTCCATGGTCCCTGGCTGAACATGCCTCCTATGCTCCCTCACCCGCAAAAGACGAATCCAGAACCTTGAGCACGGCGCTCGCCACGCGCTTGAACTCGCCCGCCTGCTTCTCAAGCGCGAGCCTTCCCTTTTGTGTAATGCTGTAAAGCTTGCGCGGGCGTCCGTTCGGCCCTTCCTCCCACCGTGCGGTGACGAGCCCCTTCTCCTCAAATACGTGAAGAATCGGATACAGGCTTTCGACACGTACGGAAAGGTCTTCACCGCTCTTCCCGCGAATGGCCTCCGCGATGCCCCAGCCGTAGTTCTCGCCGTGCGAAAGCTCGGACAAGATCAGCACCCGAAGCGTCCCGCTTCTCAAATCGCTTCCGCTTGACATATGGCATCCCTCCATATAGAGATATACTATATATACCTGATTGTGATACAAAAGTCAAGCGCGGGGATGTTATTATTTACTTCCCTTTGAAATCCTTTTGTTTTCAACCGAATGAATGTTCAGGGGAAAGGTGATGAATATGAAAAAACCAGACATGCAGACTGCATTTGCGCGGGGTGCGCTTGCGCGTGCAGTCGCGCTTATTCTCGCAATGTCTCTTGTGTTTGTTACAGCCGCATGCCCGAAGTCCATGGGCGACACGGCGGGCGTCGGTGCTCAATCCGGTCAGGATGTAGGCGTTCCTTCTCAGGGCGGCGATGTCGCATCCCAGCCCGACGCCGATTCTTCCGCGGTCGATGCCGGAGATGAAGCTGTGAAAGCAGATTCGGATTTCGAGGACTCGATTTCTGCAAAGGAGGATGAGAAACCGATGAAAAAGGACGACGGATGGCGTCCACTCAAGCTTACGTCTCCCGCGTTCAATAGCGGCGGGATGATCCCTGCGAAATATACTGGGGACGGTATGGACATAAGCCCGCCTCTTTTCATCAGCGGTGTGCCGGAAGAAGCGAAAAGCCTGGTTCTTATTATGGACGATCCCGATGCTCCGGGCGGAGTTTGGGATCACTGGATTCTCTTCAACATTCCAGTGAACACGACGACGATCAAGGAAGGAACGACCCCGCCCGGTGCGCGCAAGGGAAATAATTCATGGGGCGGAGCGGGCTACGGCGGGCCTGCACCTCCGAGCGGCACACATCACTACCGGTTCAAGCTCTATGCGCTGGACAGTGTAATCGGGTTGGACGCAGGCGCGACAAAAGCTCAGGTCGAGCGTGACATGGCAGGCCACGTCGTTGCTGACACGATGCTCGAAGGGCTGTACGCCAGGAAGAAGTAGCCGTTGAACGAACGCATGCACTTAGCAGGTCCCATCTGAAACACGAAACAGAAGTACGCGCTATAATCGTTCCGATGGAAAAACCGAATTATCGGAAAATCGAGGGTGAAATCGCGCGCGCGCTTTCACGCGATCGCGTATCCTCATCTCCCGAAGTTAAAATCACGCATGGATACGACGGATCGATGCTCCGAGGGAAGCCGGACCTCGTGGTATGGCCGGAGACCACGGACGAGGTGAGCGCTATAATGAAAATAGCGTATGCGAACGGTGTGCCGGTGATCGCGCGCGGCGCGGCAAGCGGGCTTTCAGGCGGGAGCGTTCCCGAATCCGGCGGAATCGTCGTTGATTTCCTCAAAATGAACGGCATCCTCGATATCGATCCCATATCTGGCACGTCCATGGTTCAGCCCGGTGCGCTCGTGGACGATCTCCAGGCTGCGCTAGCGCCGCACGGCATGTTCTATCCGCCCGACCCGGGTTCGAGCGCGTTCTCGACGATCGGGGGCAATATCGCGGAAAATGCCGGCGGAATGCTCGCTGTCAAATACGGCGTAACGCGCGACAGCATCCTTGCGCTAACCTGCGTACTTGCGGACGGAACGATAATCAACACAGGCAGCCGTGCGCACAAGTGCGTATCCGGCTTCGACTTGACACGCCTTATCTGCGGGAGCGAGGGAATGCTCGCACTCATAACGGAAGCCTGTGTGAAAATCCTGCCGCTGCCCAAATTCACATCCACGATCCTCGCTCATTTCGCTACCGAAAGCGACGCCCTCGATGCAGCAGCACTAGTATGCGCCGAAGGTGTAATTCCTCGCGCGCTTGAGTTCATTGATGGCAAGTGCATTGACGTGCTCATCTCTCAGAATACGAACGCGCCCATCGACCGCGACGCGCGCGCTCTGATCCTGTGCGAAACGGACGGCGCGACGAGCGATTCCGTAGATGCCGAGATGGCGATCGCCACTACGATTCTTGAAAAATGCGGTGCGGGCACGATCGCGCGCGCGAAAAACGAGGATGAGCGCGCGAACATATGGAACGCGCGAAAAACGCTTTCGAGCGCGCTTTTCAACGTCGCACCGGTGAAAATCAGCGAGGACATCTGCGTTCCACGCGCAAGGCTCGCGGAATTTGTGGATAATACACGCTTTGAAGCTGAAAAGCGCGAACTCTTCTATATCAACTACGGCCACGTCGGCGACGGCAACCTGCATTCCACGATTATGCTTGCCGACAGGAAACCGGAAACGCTCGCTCCCGCGGAAGAACTGGTCGAGTTCATCTTCAAGCTTGCAATCAAGCTCGGCGGCACTATCAGCGGAGAGCATGGAATCGGCATTACGAAGCGCAAGTTCCTGCACCTGGAAGTCGGCAAGCGAGAGATTGAGCTGATGAAGGAAATCAAGAAGCTCTTCGATCCGAAAGGCATCTTGAATCCAGGCAAGCAGTTTGAATAAGCCGATTGAGAACCTGCCGATCCGCAAGCGCACATCTTGGCTGAAAGATGATTTGAGTATATAATTCACACTCCCTAAGGCATATCAGCTGAACTTGAGGATCGCGTTGCACGCGTTGCCTTGTTATATTCGATATTGTTTCGGTGGTTTTTATGAACGAAAATACGGCACAACCCAGTCGCAGCAAGTTCGATATCTGGGCGCAGGCTGCAAGACCCTTTTCATTTCCTGCATCGATGGTCAGCGTTTTTGTGGCTGGCGCGCTCGCGCTCTCGTACGACGGTCCCAAGAACTGGTGGCTCTTTCCGATCGTGCTCATCTGTGGATTCCTTTACCATTCGGCTGCGAACGTGCACTCCGACTACTTCGACCACATGCGCCAAGTTGACAGAAACTACACGTTCGGCGGAAGCCGCGTTTTGACCGGCAATCTCTTAAGCCCGCGTGAAGCATACATCGGAGCCTGGATCATCCTCGCCGTCGCGTCGCTGCTCGGCCTTGTCCTCGTTTACTATCGCGGCCTTCCGATGCTCGGACTCGGCCTGGTCGGACTTCTCGGCGGTTATTTCTACTGCGCGTCGCCCGTCGGGTACAAGTATTACGGCTTCGGCGACCTGATGGTGTTCCTGCTCTTCGGCACGCTCATGATCCTCGGAAGCTACTTCGCCTTAACAGGCACTTTCTCCTGGCAGGCGGTCATGGTATCCATTCCGGTTGGATCCCTTATAGCCGCGATCCTCTCGGCAAACAATACCCGCGACATCAAGCACGACACGGAAGCGGGCATCAAAACACTCGAAAGCATGCTTGGAATGCGCGGCGGGATAATCGTTTACAGTACACTCATAATCGCTGCATATTTGAGCATAGTCTTCATGGTCGCAGCACGTATCGTTCCCATATGGACACTCGTTGTTTTTCTGTCGCTGCCGATCGCGATCAAAAACCTGAAGGCGATCAGGCAGGGGAATATCGAGCATCCTGAAAGAATCGCAACCGTGGATGTGACGACCGCGCAGCTACACGCCGCGTTTGGAACGCTCCTCGTTATTTCCATAGCCATCGGCGCATTAGTCTGATGGCCGCTACAGCCATACTCACTGCCACGGCGTGCATCCTGTGGTTCGTCATGTTCTCGCCGTGGACCGCGCCCTGCATCAACTTCTGGGGCGCGATGCTCGCCTCGACGGTGCTCCTCGCAAGCGCGGCGCTCTTTCTCGACAGATCGCGCATCCGCGCGCGCTACACCTGGAAAAACGAATACCTGCTCATAGGCGTTCTATCGGCGGTCGTCCTCTACGGCGTATTCCTTGCAGGCGACGCCGTTTCGAGATGGATACTCAGCTTCGCGGGCAGAGAGATCGAGAACATCTATGCGACCAAGGCGCAGGCATCACCCGCGGTAATCGGCCTTCTCCTTTTATTTTTCATCGGGCCTGCAGAAGAGATATTCTGGCGCGGATTTATTCAGGCGCGGCTTGAGACGTGGTTCGGGCGGAAAAGCAAAGTCGAAACAGCCGATTCTTCCGAGGCGTCCGTTCGTCAAGCTTCTGCATGGCTAAGAATCCAGCTTTCTACAGAGATGAAAGCTTACTTCGCCGCATCCATCCTTTACGCGCTCGTACACATCTGGGCGTTCAACCTGATGCTCTTCGGCGCTGCGCTCGTGTGCGCCCTCTTCTGGGGCGCGATGTATGCGAGGTACAGATCGGTCTGGCCGGGGCTTATCAGCCACGCAGTCTGGGATACCGCTATATTCGTCCTCTGGCCGATGGGCTGAGAAGCTGTTTCACTCTCAGTTGCCTACTCTATCGGTTCGGCTTCGCCGATTTCGGGGGCGCGCTCGGGCTCGTCTTCCGATTCCGCTTCGAGGTCGCTAAGTCCCGGCATTTCGCGCGCATCCATGCCAGGTTTCATATCGTCGCGGTCGCTTCCCGCCCGCTCACTTTCGTAGAGCATCAGGATGTTGCCGGACGCGTACTGGATCAGGCGGTGCGGCTCATCAAGCTCGATGTAGTAATGCTCCTTCACGCGCTCACCCTCGCCAACATAGCCGAAATCGAACACGAGATGAGCGCAGGCATATTTCTTGAAATCCGCGCCCTTGACTTCCGCATCTTCCTCCCTGGTGACGCGTACCTGGTAGCTTTCTTCGAGCGTGGGTACGTTGATGCTCAAAAGCCGCCAGCCTGAAAGGTTATCGATATCGAGCTGGCGCACGATCCAGAACAGCTGCTCGTTGTCGATGCTCTGCGGCGGATTAGGCAGGGCGTTGTTGTAGAAAACCTTCTCGCCAACATCGCGCACGAACAACTGGTCGTAATAATAGTCAGCGGTGAAGCGCTTCTCCTCGTCGCCGAACTGGTAGGTCATCCAGGTGAAAACCGGCTTTAGGTCGTTCTTCCTGTATGCGGTTCGGATTATGCGCTGAGGCTTGAACATAAACTCCTTTTCGATTACCACGAGCCTGCCGAAGCGGAGATCGTCCGCCTCGAACTTGCGCATAATCAGGCGTCCGCGAAACTCCCTCTTGGCATCGAACACCTTGTACGTAAAAGTCCAGTTCGGAAGGCTGCGCGTGTCGATGAACTCGACGCGTGAGTATGCGGCGTCTTCATCACCCGAATCCTCTCCTTCCATATCGCGGCGCGGCTGCGGAGCGACGGAGAGATCGAGCGGTACGTCCTTCGCACCGCCGATTTCTGGAGCCGATTCTTCAGCGGGCGGCTCTTCCTCGGCACCGCCTTCACCTTCGGCCTCACCTTCAGCTTCGCCTTCGGCTTCGGGACCGTTTTCGCCTTCGTCCTCGGCAAAAGCCTGATCAGCCGGTGTAAATCCCAAGCCTGCTTCATACCGGAGTGCGAAAACAAGCGTCAGAACACACACAATAAAGACTGCAATGATTACATTTGAAAGCCTCATTTTCCCTCTCTACTGATTAATGATATGGATCGGCGCCCGATTGCAGGTTATGAGCTGGTACAGTAACCAGACGATTATAGCAAGAACGATAATGATATGCCACATGATGCCGCCGAGTCTCTCACCTACCGAGCGCCAATTCGACGCCACGCGATCGCCGCGGTAATCGATTCCGACGAGCGTCTGCGTGTCATCATAGCCGATCCTGAGACTCGACGCCGCATCGGGTTCTTCAGGTCTTTCGCCTGCTTCACGCGGGATTTCCGGAAAGCCCTTTGGCCGTCTCGATTCGGGCTGCGCGGCGTCCGCGCGCGCGCGCCGCGGCACATCGTCGCTTCCAACTTCCAGATAATGCTGTTCCTCGTCCTTCATACCACCGAAACATCCGACACAACTTCCGGATGCAATGTTCACCAATGAACATTATAAACTGCTATACTTGTTTTCGTGCATTCGGGACATATCGAATTGGCAAATGGCGGTGGAGTAGGCACGCAGCTCATACTCGCATTGATCATCATTCTGACATCGGCCTACTTCGTTGCGGCGGAAACGGCGCTCGTCGCACTTCGCGGAAGCCGCATCAGGCAGCTCGAATCCGCAGGCAGCCCGCGGGATAAGTGGCTTCTTAAGCTTGCACGTAAGCCCAGCGAATGGCTGGGCGCCGTGCAACTCGGCATAACACTCGTCAACTTCATCGGCGGTGCAGCCGTAATCGCCGTCGTATCGCCGATCATCGCGCCGTTCTTCGATGCATTCGTTCCGGGCTACGGTCTCGCAACGAGCTACGTGCTCGTCACCATCGCGTTCACCTACCTTATCCTTATCTTTGGCGAGCTCGTGCCCAAGATGCTTTCAATCGTCCACCCCGAAACCGTCTCAAAGCTCTGTGCGCCCAGCCTGGTCTTCTTCATCTGGATCACTTACCCGTTCGTATGGCTTATTTCAGTTTCGACGCTGTTCTTCGCAAAGCCGTTCACAAGAGGACGCGTCAGTCAGGATGACGTAACTGCGCAGGAAATCGAGCACATGATTCTCGTGCACAAGGAAATTCCGCATTTCGAGAAGAAGCTCACGTCCAGGATACTCAAATTCGGCGAAACACTCGTGCACGAAATAATGACGCCGAGACCGGACATACACGCACTGCCTAACACTGCGACGATTGACGACTTGCGACACCTGTGCCGAGAGTCCGGACACAGCAGGATTCCGGTATATGAGGGTGACATAGACCACCTCGTCGGCATGGTCGTTCTCAAGGATGCGCTCCTCGATCCCGATGCTGCGGACGACTCGACGATTACAAGATGGCTTCGCACGGATGTGCCGGTTGTTCCCGAGACGCTTCCGATCCTCAAGCTGTATCGCGAACTCGAAACAGCGCAGCGCCACATCGCCTTCGTCATAGACGAGTACGGCGGAACAGCCGGAATCGTTACGATGGAGGATGTCGTCGAGGAAGTGTTCGGCGAGATCCGCGACGAACACGACTACGAAACTGTTATGTGGGAAGTCGGCGCGGACGGGGCAATTACGTGCGACGGAACGGCGGCGGTCAGGCATATCAACACAGAGCTCGCCCTCAACCTGCCTGAAGGTGAGGGTTACGAAACAATAGCCGGGCTCGTGATGGAAAAGCTCGGATTCATCCCGAACGGCGGCGAAATCGTGGAGCTCGACGGAATGATCATCGAAGTCGTTACCGTAAAGGGAAACCGTATCGTGCGCGTGATAATCAGGAAAACGTATTAAACCCGGGTGGCGTATCCCCCGATCAAGGAGTTGATGACGTGAGTATTGCGATTTGTGTGTATGTTCCCGAAGCGATCGTGCTTGCCAGCGATTCAAGGCAGATGGCGCAGTTCGAGCGCCGCCCGTTCTTTCCGGAGAATGCAGAAGACGGCAGCGAGGCCGAGCCTGAGCGAGCAGCAATGCCCGCGAGGTTCATCGCGCCTGCGACCGATACAGCAGAGAAAGTGTTCAACTTTTTCGACAGGTTCGGAATCGCGGCGGTCGGCGAGCACGTTCTCGAAGGCCAGCCTCTCTCGTTCGAGATAAGAAACTGTATCTTCAACGAGTGCAATGCCGAATCCAGCATCCAGGATGCCGCCAACGCTCTCAAGAAGTACTTCTCCGAAATCCACCCGAAGTCGCACGCGCAGTTCCTCGTCGCAGGATTCGAAGAGGGCGGCGGCACTCCGTTCCCGGAAGTTTACAGCGTGCACGTGCGCAGGCCTGACGTCGTGCAGGTCAACTTCCACGAGGGCAGGCTGCGATACGGCTGCCTATGGATGGGGGAAGGCGATACTCTGACAACGCTTCTCGCCACAACCGAGGTCCGCGACCATACGGGAGCCGCGCACAAAGTGCAGATACCGCCGATTCGGTTCGAGGGAATGACGCCGTTGGACGCACGCGACTTCGCGATTTTCTCGGTCACAGCGACGAAGATGATGCAGCGCTTCCAGGCGCGCCCGAAAACCATCGGCGGACGCACACAGTGCCTGATCATCTTCCCCGACGGCCCCGTCTGGGCCGACATCCCGGAACTCGAGCGGTCGGTGGACTAGGAGTAAGAGGGGGGACTGGATAATTGTACGAAAGCGGACTAAGCCATCGAGGAAATTGAAACAGGGAATGCGCCGCAGCAACCAAGAGAGCGGCCTTTCAAGGGCGCATATTCGCAAACCTGTACCGCGCCCAGTCGTGGGCGCGGATTCGCTTCCCTGAACCTTGGAGAGCGCCCTTCAGGGCGCGCGCCG
>JAGGVC010000011.1 GCA_021158185.1 bacterium
ACTTGCATCGGATCAGGATCTGACGCCTATTCGGAACCTTACCTTGCAGCCGTCGATTTCGGTTTCAACCAAATCTTCAGGCGGCCTTCCTGCTTCGGCTTCCTGAAGCACCGAAGAATCAAGCCTGCTCCAAACCGTTGCAAGTACTTCGCTTTTGATGTAGTCGAGATGAGCATCTATATCGGCTTCGATTTCATTCGCAACCGCGATCTCTACCGCTATCCGGTCTTCGTAATTCAGATCGAGTTCCTTCCTGCGATTCTGGATGCGATTGACCAGTTCTCGGGCGCGCCCTTCCGCGATGAGCTCCGGTGTAAGTCCGGTATCAAGGACGACGAGGAGTGAATCCGAAGCCTGGCACACCGTACCTTCCTGCTCGACGACGGCGACCTCGATTTCGTCCACGAGAACTTCGACCTGTTCGCCTTCGACATCCACAGATGCCTTTCCGTCCCTTTCAAGCGTTTCAGCAAATTTGCTTACTTCGGCGACTGCCTCGATGGCATTCTTGACCTTCGGCAGTAGTTTTCCGAGCCTCGGCCCTGCCTTGGGGAAGTTGAGCTTGAGCTTCTTCGTGACGTATTCCGCCGAATCACTCGCCCACACAATCTCCTTGACATTAAGCTCGTCGGCGATTATCCCCTCGTATGCAGAGAGCCTTTCCTGTATTGACGCATCTGTTGAAATCAGCGTTATCTTGGATAGCGGCTGACGAATCTTGACTTTGGCAATCGCACGGGCACTCCTGCCAAGATTAACTGCGTTAAGCACATCTGCCATATCGCGGTCGATCTCTGCGTCCACTTCCTTGAGGTCGGCGATAGGCCATTCTTCAAGATGAACGCTGTCGAGCGCGTGTTCGACGTGTCCTTTGACCAGGTTCTGATACATAGCCTCGGCAAGGAACGGGATGAACGGCGCGCATACTTTCGCGAGCCCGGCAAGAACATTGTAAAGCGTCGTGTACGCCGCCCACTTTTCGCTGTTCTTCTCGCTCTGCCAGAACCTGCGGCGGCTTCGACGAAGATACCAGTTGGAAAGGTGATCCACAAATTCGGATAGAACGTGGGTGCTCTCCGTGATGCGGTATTCTTCGAGAAGCTTCGTAACCTTGTCCACCACCAGATTGAAACGCCCCCAGATCCATCTGTCGAGTATTGAATAATCGGACTTCCGAACGGCATGCAGGGATGGATCGAATCCGTCAATGTTGGCGTAGATCGTAAAGAAACTGTAGACGTTGTAAAGCGGAATCAGAAACGCCTGCTGGCTCTCTCGCACCGCGCGATCCGACATACGAATAGGTCCGAGCGGCTGTGCATGATAGAAATACCAACGAGCGGCGTCCCCGCCCTGCTTCTTCACAACATCCATCAGATCTACCGCGTTTCCGAGCCTCTTGCTCATCTTGCGGCCCTGCTCGTCCATCACATGGCCGTTTGCAATGCACACGCGGTAGGCAGGCGGACGCTCATCTACAATTGCCCTGTCACTATCGGAAACGCCTGCGCCCGACCGTGCGTGCTTTTGAAACTCGCTGTCGTGCGCAAGGAACGTGCCGATGACCTGTAGCGTGAAAAACCAGCCGCGTGTCTGGTCGATTCCCTCGGCGATGAAGCTTGCGGGCCACCAATCCGTTATCGGGAACCTGTCCTGTTCAAAAGGAAAATGAACCTGAGCGTACGGCATCGAGCCTGCGTCGAACCAGCAGTCAACAACTTCCGGTATGCGCCGCCAGGTTCCGCCGTTCCCGTCTTCCCAAGTCAGCTCATCGATGAATGGCCGGTGCGGATTGAAATGCTCGATGTCGTAAAAATCGGACTCCTCGTTCTTTCCTGCTGCTTCTAAAAGGTCTTTGTAACATCCGAAGCTTTGCATCTCGCCGGTCTTGTCGTTCACCCAGATTGGAAGAGGTGTACCCCAGTACCGGTTGCGGCTGATCGCCCAGTCGATGACGTCCTCAAGCCATTTGCCCATTCTCCCGTCGCGCACGTGCTCGGGCCGCCAACCGACAGCCTTGTTCGCGGCGATGAGTTCATCCTTTATCGCTGTGGTCTTAAAGAACCACGAATCAACTGCAAAGTAAATGAGCGGAGTATCGTGACGCCAGCAATATGGATACTGGTGAAGATACTTCTCGCTCTTGAAAAGCAGTCCGCGGTATTTGAGGTCCGTAATAATGTCGGGATCAACACCCGCTCCCTGTCCGAAATCCTTGATCAGTTTTCCCTTCCATTCCGGATGAGCATTCTCAATTTCCGCTACAAGACCTCCATCGGTTTTAACGGCACAGAGCATGGGCAGGCCGTACTCACGACCGATGTTATAGTCGTCCTCGCCGAATGCGGGAGCGATATGAACTATGCCCGTCCCATCCTCGGTCGTAACGAAATCGCCGAAAGTGACGTACCAAGCATCCTTTCCCTGTGGGTCGAGGAAATCGAAAAGCGGAGTATAGTTAATCCCTTCGAGTTCACGGCCATTAAGGCGATGAACAACCCGGGCCTCATCAAGGTCGTAAGAACCGAGAAGCTGCTTTGCGAGGATGAGCTTTTCTTTTCCGCCACCCTTAAGCTCGTTCTCGATAACGACATAATCCACATCCGGATGGACACATACTGCAACGTTCGAAAGAAGCGTCCAGGGCGTCGTAGTCCAAACGAGGAAACTCGTTCCTTCGTCTGTTGTGAAGTCGCCGATCCGCTGGTCGGGCTTGATCCTCATGCGCACGGTGATCGACGGATCCTTCACTTCCTTGTAATTCTGTGCGACCTCGTGGCTCGAAAGCGAGGTTCCGCAAAGCGGGCAAAACGGCAGGATCTTGTGTCCCTTGTATAGAAGATCGCGTTTGAACATCCGATCGAGAATCCACCAGACCGTTTCGATGTACTCGTTTGTCATGGTGAAATATGCATCATCCGTGTCGAGCCAGAAGCCGATCCGGTGGGTCTGCCGCACCCATTCCTCCGTATACTCGACAACGCTCTTCTTGCATAGCTCGTTGAAATGAGCGATGGATTCTTGAACGGTATCCTTGAGCGTTTCGATATCGGCTTTGTCCTCAAGCCCAAGACGTTTCTCCATCTCGATTTCGACAGGCAGTCCATGGCAGTCCCAGCCTGCCTTGCGCTTGACGTGGAATCCCTGCATCGTTCTAAAGCGCGGAAAGAGGTCCTTCAAAATTCGGGTGAGCATATTTCCGATATGAGGATTGTTGTTGGCCGTAGGCGGACCCTCGTAAAAGATGTACTTGCCCCTGGGCGAGTTCTTTTCGACCGAGCGCTTGAAAACATTCTTCTCGCGCCACAGTTCAAGCACCTTTTCGTCCAACGCGGGGAAATTGTAGCTCGTATCTACCTGCTCAAATTTCTTCATCCAACACCTCACTGCACCTTATCCGATTCGAGAATCGGAGCCGCCAATATGCAAAGCCAGTAACGAACCGGCACGATCAAAAAAAGCCAAAGCAAACGCTCGTTCGCAAAAGAGCATTCTACTTCAAAACACTTACCGCGCGCAAAAATTATCGTCCTCCAGAGCTTACAATATCAACGATCAAAAACCGAAAAAAAAGGATGCCCGAATTACAGTCAATTCGAACATCCTGCACTGATCCACATTGCCGAGGACCGGACTCGAACCGGTACGGGAAAAATCCCGAGGGATTTTAAGTCCCTTGCGTCTGCCAATTCCGCCACCCCGGCGTATTGGCTTCCCTTAATCAACGAGGGGATAAACCCGCATGATGTCTCCGATACCCTCGAATTAGCATGTAAGATACGGCAAACCAAGCCGGATGAAAAATTCTACCCTAACGCCGCTTCTTTGGCCCGCCGCGCTTATTTTCAATGCTGCGTTTAACGTCAAGGTTGCTTTCGTTGGCGTTCTTTTTGAAGTGCTTCAACATGCTGTCAAAGTCGTCGGGTCTCCTGATTGAAGCACGGAAATTGATATTCGGAGGTTCACCAAGAAACATGTCGACGTTTTCTCTCAGTTCCTCCCTGGGGTCGGGCTTAGGAGGCTTGGTGAAGTCCTGGTTGAGCGCCTGCTTGATCGAAAGCTCAATTCTGCCATCATCCTGGATGGAAAGAATCTTGACTTTCACCTTCTGGTTGGGCTTAACAGCACTGTGAATATCCTTGACATAATTGTCGCTGATTTCGCTTATGTGAACAAGCCCTTTCTTGCCGTTCTGAAGCCATACGAATGCGCCGAAGTTCCTTATCTCCGCAATACGTCCCTGAATCACATCTGTTACTACTAGTGTTGTCATCGAGTTTCACCCCCTTCTGTCCCGGGTCGGGAACTGGGAAGCGCCTTTAGTCAGAGCCAATCATTATACTGACAAGCGGAGCAGTGTCAATAAGAATATGCAACTCGCTAACTAATATCAGATCTCGCCCTATCGAACGCCTTTGTGATCATTCGTTTCAGACCATCATCTGCGAAGTCCCATTCTGGCACGTCGGCCTACTCACTCGGCAAAGCAGGCTCAATCTATTTATCTCCCAGCGGGTGCGCGCTGTGGTAGCCCTTTCGAAGATGCGTGGGACTTACGCGGGTATATATCTCGGTTGTCGAAATCTGGCTGTGGCCAAGAAGCTGCTGAATTATCCGTAAATCCGCACCTCCTTCAAGAAGGTGCGTCGCAAACGCGTGCCTAAGCTTGTGCGGTGTTAGTGGAATATCTACGCCGACATACTCACGCAAGATTTTTAGAGTATGCTGAACCTGCCGCACCGAAAGCCTCTTGCCGCCGCTCGAAAGGAAAAGAGCATACTTGTCATCATCGGTGAGCTTATCTTGGTCGCTGCCGCGGATCAGCTCATCGCGGGGGCCGTCTTTTGCTAGATAAGCATTCAGTAGCTTTTTGGCACGTTCCCCGAAAACAACAACTCGCCTTTTTCCGCCCTTGCCCTTGATCGAAATCTGCCTATGGCCAACGTGAATCTTATTGAGATCGACTGAAACGACCTCGCTTACACGCATTCCCGACGAGTAAGTCAGCTCGAACAAGACGTGGTTTCGCAAGCCGATTGCCGTGTTGGAATCGAGCGAGGGCAGAAGCCTTCTTTCCGGTTGTGCCTTGTCATCAATTCCGCCGGCTTGCTGACGCAGTATGTACTCGCCTGGCTCGTCCTGTATCTGTCTATCCTCGCCTTCGCCGCTCTCAGTTGCTGCATAGTCCGGATCGTAGACCGAAAGCAGGTTTTCAACTGCATCGCGCGATATGTATGGCGGAAGGCTTCGCTTCGCCCTGGGGCTTCTGAGAGCAAAAGCGGCGTTGGATTCCGCAAGATCTCTACCAATCAGATATTCGCAGAAAATTCTGAACGACGCGATCTTGCGTCCATAAGAGCGGTGCGTGATTGCCTCCGATTTAATCCTCTCGGCAAGATACTTCCGCATACGCCCGGTCGAAACAAGCTCCGGAGAAAAATCAGTGTTCAACCATAAATGCTCGGCAGATTCAACTCCTGTTTTTCCCGCTTCCGCTTTTCTCTCTTTCGCATCGGCATTTATCCATTTAAGCAGAAGCTTGACATCGCGCGCGTACGCGGACGCGGTACGCTCCGAAAGCGCGCGCGTGTGAATCAGCCACGATGAAAATCCGGCGAGCAGATCCTTGGGGGTGATACGCTTGCGAATTAAAGCTGTCTCACTTACTTGCCGCACAGGTGCGCTCCTAAAAGAGCATGAACTGGCGGCGATTACATTTTACCAAATTGAAAGGCATTTCGCACGCAGACGATTCAGTTGCACAGCGAAAAACCTTCTATTTGCTGTTGTTATTATCGATGCTATTTCCGTTCGATTCCTCATCGAACAGATCATCCGACGCTCCAGAGACGACTTCGATTCCGCATATCGCGTCGCCTGTATCCAGCCTGATCAACCGTACACCCTGGGTCGAGCGCCCGTACACGTTTATCTTGGAGACCTGCTGTCGGATAAGAACGCCTTTTTCCGTGATGATCAACAGATCATCACCATCGCGGGTTTTCCGCGCACCGATGAGTTTCCCGGTTTTCTCAGTGACTTTGAGTGCGATAACGCCCTTCGCGCCGCGCTTCGTCTGGCGGAAAAGGCCGATGGAGCTGCGTTTGCCGTAACCCCGCTCGCTTGCAATAAGCAGGTCGTCTTCATCGGTAACAACATCAATTCCAATCACCGCATCATCTTCATCTGCGAGACGGATGCCGATAACACCCCGCGCCGCCGTGCCCATCGCGCGTACATCTTCTTCGTTGAAAATCACCGTCATCCCGCATCTACTCGTAATTGCAATCCTGTCGCTTCCGCAGGTCGGCTCGACGAAAAGCAGCTCGTCATCATCAGCAAGGCCGATCGCCCGCTTGCCCGTAATACGAAGGTTTCGGAATTCCGCAATCTCCACTTTTTTTACAATGCCGAACTTCGTGCACATAAACAGATACGGCCGCGTGTAATCCGAAAGGTTGATGATTGCTGTAATTCGCTCACCCGCCCCTATACCAACAAGGTTAATAATCGGGATTCCCTTGGCGCTCCGATCGAACGCAGGTATGCGATAAACCTTGAGTGAGTGGACTGCGCCCCTGGAAGTGAAACAAAGCACCGTGTCGTGCGTCTGTGCGGTTATCATAAGATTCACTACATCATCGGCGCGCGTTGTTGCACCTATCAAGCCGCGCCCGCCGCGCCCCTGTGCGCGATACGTCGAAAGAGGTACGCGCTTTATATAGCCTGCGCGACTCGTCGTTACAACGACCTGCTCGCGCTTGATCAGATCCTCTTCGTCAATTTCACCGGAATCACCCGATATTAAAGTGCGACGGTCATCGCCGAACTTGTCCATCGCTTCGCTCAATTCGTCAGAGAGCACGCCGTCAATCTTGGCAGGATCGGCAAGAAGTTCCTCGAGATATTCTATTCTTTCAAGAATGTCCTTCAGCTCGCTTACTACCTTCTCAACTTCAAGCGATGTAAGGTGCGAGAGCTTCATATCTAGAATCGCCTGGGCCTGAATCTCGCTCAATTCGAATTCCTCGATGAGCTGCTGTTTTGCATGCGCGGGGTTTTCGCTGCCGCGGATTACTGCAATCACTTCGTCCAGGTTGTCAAGCGCGATTTTCAGTCCTTGCAGGATGTGCGCGCGTTCGCGCGCGCGCGCTAGTTCGAACTCGGTTCGCCTGACAATGACATCCCGCCTGTGCGTGATGAACCGGAGGAGTATGTCCTTTAGCGGCAGGATCTTGGGTACGCCGTCGTCAATCGCCAGCATGATTATGCTGTAGCTAACCTCGAGCATCGAATAGCGGTAAAGCCGGTTGATCACAACCTGAGCGTTTGCATCCCGCTTGAGATCGATTACGATGCGAATTCCATTCCTGTCACTCTCATCGCGCAGGTCTGATATCCCCTGAAGCTTCTTGTCTTTAACAAGATGTGCGATTTTTTCGACGAGAACGGATTTGTTTACCTGGTAGGGAATTTCGTTAATGACTACACGATACCGTCCTTTCGAATCCTGCTCGACCTCGGCGCGCCCGCTCAGTGCGAGCGTACCGCGTCCCGTCTCGTACGCGCTTTTGATTCCTTCTGTTCCATTGATGATACCTGCACCAGGAAAATCCGGCCCTGGAATGATCTGTATGAGTTCGTCAATAGACATATCTGGGTTCTTGAGAAGTGCGAGAATGCCTCGGCCCAGCTCACGCAGATTGTGAGGTGGAATACGTGTGGCCATTCCAACCGCGATGCCCTCCGCACCGTTCATAAGGAGAACCGGCAATCCTGCGGGAAGTACGGACGGTTCATTCTCCTCGCCATCGTATGTCTGCTCGAAATCGACCGTGTCCTTCCTGATGTCCTGGAGGAGATATTCGCCGAGGGCTGAAAGCCTTGCCTCCGTATACCTCATCGCAGCAGGCGGGTCGCCGTCAATGCTGCCAAAGTTACCCTGCCCCGTCACAAGGGGATAACGCATGCTAAAAGGCTGGGCGAGCCTGACGAGCGCGTCGTACACCGGGCCATCACCGTGCGGATGATACTTGCCGATGATATCGCCGCAAATCTTGGCGCACTTCCTCGTTTTTCTGTCGGAAAGGTATCCACCAGTGAGCATCCCGTAAAGAATGCGGCGATGCACCGGCTTAAGGCCATCGCGCACGCGCGGAATCGCGCGCCCGATGATGACGCTCATCGAATAATCAATAAAGCTCTCCTCCATCTGCCGCGAGATAGGAGTAAGAATAGGTTTCCTCACAGCTTCGTCAATTTTGTCTTGCCGCACCAGCTATCTCCCTTTCTTTGAATGCCCAGAAGGAGCAATTACCGTATGCCAACTGGCCAATAGTTGAAATCATTTACTCATCAATACACAGCAAAAAAGCAATTTACACGCCTCAGCCGCTAAATATCGAGGTTCTTGACATCGCGCGCGTAATCGGTAATGAACTTCTTCCTCGGTGCTACATCCGTGCCCATCAGCCGATCGAATACGTTCTCGGCGCGTTCGATGTGGTCAATCGTAACCTTAAGCAAAGTGCGCGTTTCAGGGTTCATCGTAGTATCCCAGAGCTGGCCGGCATTCATCTCACCAAGTCCTTTGAACCGTGTGATTTCCACGCTCTTGCCTCCGATCCCCTTCATGAGCGCATCCTTCTCCTGGTCGTTGAATACGTAGTACCGCTTCTGCCCCTTCCGAATGGAGTAAAGCGGTGTTTTTGCAATGTACACATGCCCAGCGTCAATGAGGCCACGCAAGTAGTTGAAGAAAAAGGTCAAAAGCAGGATTTGAATGTGACTTCCGTCTACGTCCGCATCGGTCAGGATGATAATTTTGTCGTAGCGCCTGGCTTCGAGATCGAAGTTCTTGGCGATATTCGTCCCGATTGCCGTAATTATATCGCGCACTTCGGCATTCGCAAGCACCTTTTCAGGACCGGCCTTGGCAACATTTATGATTTTGCCGCGTATGGGCAGAATCGCCTGGAAATTGCGGTCACGCCCGCCCTTTGCAGGCCCTGCCGCACTGTTGCCCTCAACGATAAACAGCTCGGTACGATGGTTGTCGCGCTCGCTGCAATCCGCAAGTTTTCCGGGAAGCGAGCTGTCAAGTCCCGCTTTCTTCCGCGCCACATCGCGCGCGCGCTTTGCAGCGAGCCGCGCCTTGCAGGAAGCCTGAGCCTTGGCGGCGATTTTCTTGGCCACCGAAGGATTCTCGTCGAAATAGCGGCCAAGATGCTCGCCAACCGCGACCTCAACCATCCCTTGAACTTCCGTGTTGCCAAGCTGACCTTTAGTCTGACCTTCAAACTGCGGATCCTCGAGCCACAGGCTGACAACCGCCGTAATACCTTCGCGCACATCATCGCCCGATGGTATTTCCTCGTTTGACTTGTAAATATCTTTCTTCTTCGCGTAGTTGTTGACCGCACGCGTCAGCGCTGTCTTGAACCCCACGAGATGAGTTCCGCCATCCTTGGTAAAGATATTGTTCGCAAAGCCGAGAATTCGTTCGCTGTATGCGTTCGTGAATTGAAGAGCGACTTCGATTCGCGTGGAATCGACAGTATGCACGAAGTAGATAGGCTTGTGCAACACTTCACGGTTGCGATTCAGCCATTTCGCAAACTCGGAAAGCCCGCCACTAGCCTTGAAAGACGCCTTCTCACCGTCTCGATGGTCTTCCAGAACGATTTTCAGACCCGCGTTAAGAAATGCAAGCTCGCGCAGGCGCTCCTCCAGAATGGGGAACTTGTAATCAGTTCCTTCGAATACCAAAGGATCCGGCCAGAACGTGGCAACCGTGCCGGTTTTTTTTGTCTTTCCTACCTCCGCAATCGGCTCGACAACCTTACCGCGCTCGAAGGCGATACGCGTGACAACGCCTTCTCTGTGAACCTCGGTGACAAAGCGCTCGGAAAGTGCATTCACCACGCTTGCGCCGACGCCGTGCAATCCTCCGGAAACCTTATAGGCACCTGCGCCGAACTTGCCGCCTGCGTGAAGAGTCGTGAGGATTACTTCAAGGGCGCTTTTCCCTTCGCTTTCCATCACATCCACAGGAATACCGCGCCCGTCGTCGGTAACCCGGATGCCGTTGTCGTCGAGAATTTCAACACTGATATTCTTGCAATATCCGGCCATCACCTCGTCAATGGAATTATCAACGATCTCCCAAACAAGATGATGCAGTCCTGCTTCACCGGTAGTACCGATATACATCGCCGGACGGTGACGAACGCCCTCAAGGCCTTTCAGAACCTGAATCTGATCGGCGCCATACTCCTCAGAGGCTTCAATTATGCTGCTAGTTCTGTTGTTGTCTGTAATCTCGGTCATCGGACCTCTCTAACCCTCTTTACAATTTCAGAAGCTCTTGTGCAAGCAATGCTCCAAACTGAAACCAATCAGATTCCAGCTTGCAATCACACTGTAAACCCGCAACCGGATACCGAACAAAACGGATTACCTACCAATACAAACAGCGTGTTCTGCAATAATTCGGCAAGCTTAACGTCAGTATAGTAAGTCACACGGGCACACTTGCTAAACACCCTAAATTATAGCATATATTTCAGCTAAAAAAAAGTTTTTCGCGGCAATATTAAATGTATATGTGTCTTGCGAAATAGCGTAACGGAAATCTAAATAGCAATGGTAAATAATGAATCAAGCTTCTGCTTCTCTCAAGCTATCGCACACTCGAAATATTATGATCGGTGAGAGAGAATCGGATGCCGTTAATCCAAAAGCCTGCACGTTCAGCTTACACACGCAACAAGGCCATATTAACGCGCCAAGGGAGCGGTGCCCATTGACACCGCCCCCTTATAATTCATTCCAGGTCTTTGGAGAACTAGCCTCCGGAACCCGATCCAGCATCGTGCCAGTCGACAAATACTGCGAAGTTACCGCCCTGGTTGGTTTGAATGGTTACGAAACCGCCGTAAACATTGAAGCCACCGCTCTGGCTTACGCTGTAGAAATTCTGCCAAGCAGAACCACTCCACCAATAGACATATGCAGATGTGCCATCGGCGTATCCGGCTGCCACCGGAAGAGTAACGGTAAGATTCCTGCTAAACATAGCGCCAACCGACCCAAGTGAAGTCTCGACGCTGACTTTGCAGCCTCCAACCTTCTTCATGTCGGCAAGAGCAGTGTTCAAGGGCTCCTTATCCATCGGGCCGACACCAAGGTCAACCCATGTCGGAGCCATACCGTTAACCGTGACATAGGTGTCGGGGAGCATGACGACCGATGCGCCGGATGCGGGATCCTGAACGCCAATACTATTGGCACTCGTGAAGTAACCACCAACACCTGCGTCATCAAGCGTAAGTCCTATGTCGCCAGTATTTGCAAACTCAACCAGCGGAAGAAGTGCGGAAGTTCCGGGAGTCTCCCACAGTGTGCGACCGCCGCCGCCCCAACAACTCGTCAAGAACAATGCAGCTACTAACGTTACTGCAAGAAAACCGAAAATTGACCTCATGATTCCCTTCTCCTTATCAATGGTCTCAATTTACTTGAGGAAACCATAATACCACGGCCTCCCCAAACGTTCAAATCCGAACTTGATTTATTTTACCCTCTAGGTCTGAAATGTCAAGCCGTAACTCTCCCGCCGGGAAGATGGCCTTTCCCGGATAAAATCAATTTTGCACAAAATCTGCTTCCATGCGCTTCTTCAGAGCAACAAACCGTACAATTACCGAATGACCATCTCGACATCTCCACCCGTCGAAATCAACACCTCTCTCAAGAGATACGCAGCTTAGCCCTGTCATCCGGCTGACTTCTTCTTCTTCCAGAGCTTGGAACGAAGCTCCTTCACATCATCCTCATCCGCATAGCTAGGATAAAGCTCCACTACTTTGTCAAGATGTATGCGCGCTTGTTCCGTTTTTCCGGATGCCGAAAGCGCCTTTGCGAGGGAGAGATGGTTTAACGCACTGCCGGGTGACAGGCTTACCGCTCTGCTTGCATAATCCAGCATCCTTTCCGGGTCCGCATCCGTATTCTCTTCAATCTCCCAAAGCAGGCTGTATGCAAGATCGAATTCGTCGTTGAGATCGAGCGCCATCAAGCCGTACTGCCTTGCGGTCTCGAAGTTGCCGAGCTTCAATTGTATGCTTCCGAGGTCGTAGTAGATTTTTTCGAATGCCGGATTGGAATACAGAGCATACTCGGCAACCCGCTCGCTTTCAGCAAGCTGCTCGGCATCGTCAACATGTTTGAAGTCGTAGAAGAGATAATTTATCAGGTTCGAGTACGCCCAGAAGTTCGTAGGATCGGTTTCGAAAATCTGCCTGAACAGCACGACCTGCTCTTCGTTCAGCTTCACTCCCTTGAGCCTGTGAAAGAACGTGACTTCGTGAATCCTTTCAGATGTGAATAGCCCCTTCATTGCATCGGGAGGCAAGTCAATGCGCTTGAAAAATATCCTCTGTTTGAGCATCGAGTGGCCGACTCTGATGTTTCTCAGCACCTCGTATGCGGAGCGCGACAGTGCGATCTGGGAATATTTCCCGAAACGGCTTGTGCCCTCGATCCGCTTGGCGTAGTTGATCGTGTAGCCCTCGATGCGCTTCTTGCCGTCGCCCCGAAGTGCGTAGATCACACGTCCGCTGTGAATGCCGCAGCCAAGTTCTATCGGATTCTGCTTGGCGTGGATTCGATCGACGTTGAGCTGATAACTCAGCCAGTTGTGCTTAGCCTGAATTGCCGTTCTGAGCGCGCCGTAGATCAGGCGGTTGCGCGTTGCACGTAGCTTCTTTTTGAGTTCGTCGTATTCATCGCTCCCGATTCCGCCCGTCTTCCGGATGCGCTTCATCTTGTTCTGTATCTTGACGTCGCCGGGATCGTAAAAGAACGCCTTGAGCTCGTCGCCCGCGATCGCGGACTCCTTAATACAGTAGCGGGCCTTCATTTCCTCGACGACTTTTGCGAGCACATGCTGGTAAGCGTTGATGAGCTTGTCGTACTCCCAAACGGACAGGGATGTCGAATAGCTCACACTTCCCTGCAGGTCGACGAAAAGAACGACCGCCGTAATGAGGTTGGCGGGCTGGCCATTATATCCTGGTTGCTTCGTCACGGCGCATTGAGTTTATCACGATTCGCCCTTGGATGAAGCTGTAATCGAGGCTGTCTTGGTGCTAACAGGCGTTCGACACGCCGTTAGTGGATTGGCAGCCGATTTTCAGGTATAATTTAATGCCCGCTAAAAAGGGGCTTTGTACGTTGAAATGGGGGTGTATGGATTCGACGGGTGGACAGCACTGTCGGTTGCGGCATCCGGATGCCGGATTCCGGGCAAAAACGCCGGCAAACGATAATCGCCAATCGCGATTTAGCTCTCGTCGCTTAATATTGCGACGACCGTCTTCTGGTCTTCGCTCGCAGGGACTAGACAGGCGGCCAGTTATGCGGGTTGCCGCGCGGACCGCCCGCTCCGCGCGTAAGACAAGGGCTTGACGGGCTTGAGGAGTTGCCTGTGGCTGCCGAGAGCTTGTGACCAAACAAACCGCAGGCTATTGCCGTAGATAGCCGGCCGGGTACCCATTCGGACGGGGGTTCGATTCCCCCCACCTCCATTTTTCATTTTCTAAGCCACACAAATTGCGTTCTGTACATATTCGCAGGATGCCGGTCGCAGTTTGCGCCGCCATCTGCATTCCTCATAAGGTATAATTCATCTGATGGTTGTACTTTCTACCGAGTCGATTGCAGAGCAGATCGATAGCCTTGTCAATCAAATTGCCGAGGCTGTCCATCCCGTACGGATTGTGCTGTTCGGCTCCCTGGCGCGCGGCGATATGCAGCCCGGCAGCGATATCGATCTTCTCGTTGTTATGCCTGAAGATTCACACAGACGAAAGACCGCCAGGCTGCTTTACCGCACGATTCAAGGCATAACCGTTCCATACGACATAGTTGTGGCCAAGGAAAGCGACCTTGACAGGCATCGCGACAATCCTGGGCTGATTTACCGGACAATCCTCGAGGAAGGAAAAACGCTCTATGCCACGTAGACCTGGCTCACCTGAAGACTGGCTTCGCTTCGCAAAAGCGGATCTTGCCATATCACGTGTTTCCGCGACCGAAGATATTCTCCTCGAATCGCTTTGCTTCCACGCTCAACAATCCGTCGAGAAAAGCCTGAAAGCGGTTCTTCTCGCTAAAGGAATTACATGCCCAAGAACTCACAATCTGAAAATGCTCGTCGAGCTTTTGCCGCCTGATATCCCGGCTCCCGAAGCTGTTATGGAAAGCGTAGTCCTAACCGAGTATGCGATTGCGGCACGCTACCCCGGGGAGTTTGAGGACATAACCCAGGATGAATACATGGAAGCAGTGAATCTGGCTGACGCTGTGCTCGAATGGGCGAAGATGATTCTCAATAGCTAAAACGAACATGCGATCAAGCTGCATGTAAGCCCTCCCCTGACCTGGCTCATCAGGTATAATATAGATGGATGAAGGCGTTCGCAGGGAAAGGAACGTGTGCATTCGATTTTACGGGAATACCCGAAGGACGTGAGGAAAGTGAGAACGACGGCTCAAGTTGCGCTTTTAGCAATGCTTGCGTTGGCTATACTCTTAATAGCAGGTTGTCCACCACGGAAATTTACCGGCAAGGATGCAGAGATGATGGCCGCTGCGAAAACCGTGGCGAAGCTTATCGACGAGTATTTCAGGGAAGGCTTCGAGTATCCGGAAACGTTCGACGAGCTTAAGGTGCTCTTGCCGCCCAACGAGCCATGGCCTGTCAATCCCTACAACGGCAAGCCGCTCGCGGATACGGGAAGCAGGGATTTCGATCCGGAAACGTCGGTCGGGATGGTTTACTACGAGCGGATCTTCAGGGACGAGCAGATGGTGAACTTCAACCTGCACGTTTTCGGCGAAAAGGGCAAGCTGTACATAATCGGCAACACCGCCATCGGCGTTAAGGAATAAGCGGGGGTCGTGCGCCAGAAAGAATGGCGCGGCTAACACTTCAGCAGATTCGCCAGACAATAATCCGTGGTGCTTGCCCGCACGGAAAGATCCCTGATCGCTGTATTTGCGGCACGATCCAGCTCAACGGTTTCACGCGCGACTTGGCATGGTATACTTTTTTTTGTAGAAATACCTCCGTTTTGGGGACTCGTCTAATGGTAGGACAACGGACTCTGGATCCGTAAGTCTAGGTTCGAATCCTAGGTCCCCAGCCATTTTGTCTTTGTACTAACTGGGACGCATGCTGCGAAGGTTTCGGGGAGTGCGATATGCGACTGAGCTCCCATCAACACTAGCTCTACACGATCAGGCCACACGATTACGCGCTCAAGGGTTTTTCTGAGTTCTCGGTTCAGGGGTCTTTTGTTGTACAAACTGGTGCCGGTCATCCGCTTGATCCGACCGAGTGTTCGGGACAAGCAATCATACATCCCGATCGCCGCCTGGAGTTCCGATACCAATTCGTTCCAGGCATAGTCGAACGGCTCAAGCTCTTCGATGCAGGTTGTTATCTCCAAGGCGATTTCGCCCGTCGATTTCAACCCTCTGGCCTCCGCTTCGCCGATTGCCGCAAGTAGCGCCCTTTGCTTTTCGATTTCACCGGATACCTGTTCGAGCTTCTCTACCGCAAGTGCTAGCGCATCGCGAAGCTCGACGACCGCGTCGCGCTCGAAGTCCGCCACACTGTTGCTGTCCGCAAGTTCCGCGAGCTTATCGAGCACGAGCGCCTCCAGTCGGTCGGCGGAGACGGATTTCACCTTGACCTTCTCGACGCGGGGATCGTTGTGGTCGTGGCGGAAGCAGTTGTGCACACGCATGTAGCGAAATATCTTCCTCTCGCCCGTCGTCTTGATGGTCTTAGGAACGTAGTGGGGCTGGAGTGGGCTGCCGCTTGCACCCTCAATCACCGGGATATCGCGGAAAATCCATTCGCCGGTGTCCGGGCCTGGCTGCCGATGTTCCTCGAATAACAATTGGGCTGCGGCAAATCGCTTCGGCTCGATAAGAGGGGCGTGTGTGTCCTGGAACAAGAGACTGTCGCCATCCCTGTTCTTATCGCGGGTGTGTCCGGCGTAAACCGGGTTCTTGAGAATGTGTTCGATGCTGCCGCGTGTAATCTTGTTCCCCTTCCTGCTTCGTAGGTTCGCTTTGATGAGCGCCTTGCTGATGTGTGCAATGCTACCGGTCGCAAGCCACTCGTTGAAAATGAAGATAACGGTCGGCGCGGTGGTGATGTCGGGGACGAGACGCTTCTCATCGTCTAGCGCATAGCCGAGCGGGATGCCGCCTCCGGGCCATTTCTTCTGTTGGATCGATTGGGTGCGCTTGAAGTAGGCTTTGTCCTGGGCGACGCGGCGCGTCCACTCGTTCACCATCATCATCGCCTGGAAAAGCAGCCTGCCGGTCGAACTCGTGATGTCGGGCATCTCCATCATGGCGGTGTGGAGTTCGACGCCCGCCGGCGCAAGGTCCTTCTCGATCAGGTAGGTCATGCCGGCGCTGTCGCGCGAGAACCGGTCGATGTGTTTTGCTACGATACCATTGATCCGTCCCAGCCGAACGAGGTGCATTATTCGCTGCCAACCGGGGCGCTCGAAGTTACCGCCGGAGTACCCGTTGTCTGACTCCACCGCAACGACTACCCAATCACGCTCTTCCGTGAACCTGGTGCAACTCTCGATCTGGTCAGCAATCGAGGGGCCGCCATCTTCTTGCGATTTGCGGGCGTAGATAGCAACAAACCTTTTCTGGTTGTCGGATTCGTTCGGCACGACCAGATAATAAGCGAAAAACTCGAATTTGGCAACTTGGAAAAAAAAGAAAAATATATCCAACAAAATAATACTTGCCTGCTAAGGGATTATCGGGTACAATTTGGTGGTTTATTATAGTAGGGAGAGTGAAATGGCAGTTCATACGTTGGTGCAGGATGAGATGAACACCGTAGGAGAGAACGTCTGTGAGCAAAACGGTGTTGCGATCACCGATATGATATCGGAAACAGAAGAAGGTGTTGACACCTGGGCGCGGGAGTTCGAGGATGCGCTCCAGCGGAAATTCGGCTCAATTTTGGGGAATGATTACTCCGTCCTTTCGGGCATGTATCCTCCGCCCCAGAACACGAACGATGAAATCGGTCCGCCCGAAATCAGCGAGATGAACGAGAGTAATACGCTCGGCGACATCCGCGATGCCTTCACCGGAAAAAGGATGGAGGTTGCGTAGTTGGGGGAAATGAACTTCGAGCGGCTTCCCGCGCCCGCGCGGGAGTATCAGGAGGACGCACTGAGCAAGATCGTGAAGCGCGCGCTTACGGCTGTTTCTCTGCAGGACCCGTATTGGTTGAAGCGGCTCATTGCAGAATGGCAGGAGTATGCTCGGGTTTATCAGCATTTCAACGCCTATGATGTCTATCTGCGCGCCTGGCTCTACCAGATCGAGCGCACCGACGAGAACTTGCGTCAGATCGCGATCGCCATAAAATTCTGGAGCTCCGAAGAGCAATGCCGGATAAAATGCACTCGATGCCGTGTTGCGTGGGCCACGGCGATGTTCGCTATGGCGATTGCAGGTGAGCCCCGGAAAACGAGGGTCATCGCGGAGCTCGCGATACTGCATGGAGAGCCAAAGGAAACAACCGAGCTGGCACAGGCGATTGCGGAGCGGCGACTAGAGGATGCTGCTGGAATGCGGGATGCGGTAATAGCGGCGACCGATAGCCAATACTACAGGGAATACCTTGTAGAACTCACGAAGCCCGGGCACCTAATGGGACTTCAGAGGTTTATGCTCCCAGTTCCTCAAAATCACGAATTAGGCGGACTGCAACGGCGATACTCATGATCTCCGTGAATGGCCGCCCTGTGAGCGGCTTCACCTTGCGGGTTGCGCCCAGGAGCGAAATCGTATTTGGTGTTTCGTCGTTGTAGTAGCCCACCTCGAAACGAGAGAGGAGCCGTGCTACAACGAGTTTGCCCTGCCGAACAGGGATGGATTGTGTGCAGAACAGGATATCACCCGGTTGTATCCGTGGAGCAAGTCGGCGTGTCTTGATACGGATTCCGAATATATCAGTGTACTTCTCGGCTAACCACGAGGGAATGACGATTAGGCTCTCGGGGTCGCTATTGTGGTCAGCGCCTTCGGAGAAAACGAGTGTTTTTTCAAGCGAACCGACGCGCAAGGGAGAAAGCCTTTCGAGGAGCTGCACCGTTAACTTCTCCAGTGTAGCCAAGCTGCTACCCTCATCTGATGGGATGAAAGCGAGGTCATGCTCTAGGGCCTTCTTTAATCTCTGGAGGTTGACGCCCGTGGGTTTGTAGCGACCGAGCTCCCAGGCCGACACGGTGCCCTCTGTGACCTCGATGAGCGCGGCCAGCTTCTTCTGCGTCAGGCCGTGCTTTTCGCGGAGAACCTTCAAATTGGTAGACCATAATGGTCTGCTAGATATGTGTTTACTTATCACACCAAAGAAATCATACCATATTCCATTGAAATACAGCCACCTTTTATCGGATTACATTGATTTTCATTGACAAGGCTCGAACTATTGGTTACTATGCTATGGGTAACTCATAGTCTGGAGTGATGTCGATGGTTGTTGAGACAGGCAAGATAACGTCATTTGAGGCGTTTCTCGTAAAGAATGGCCTGAATATACCAGCGTTCTGCCGATTGTGGGAAGAGAAGTTTGAGAACGCGCTACCCAGAAGCACTGCATATTCGTGGCTCAGGCGCGTTCGGTACGGCGACGGAAGTGCTCCGACGGGGATGAACCTGTCGCGCCTCGCGGAGTTGATCACGGGGGATGCGGGTAATTTGCTTGGTGTTTACATTGAATTCAGAGAAGCGAAAACTGCTCAGTCCGCACCGGATCGTGTGCCGGGCTAAGCGTCAGGTTGTTCGGCTTGACGAGCTTGATCGTCGCACCGATGAGGTGCTCCAGCGCACGAGAGAGAAACGCGCTCTTGCGGGGGCGCGGCTTGAGCACTTGAAATTAGCGGCGCCGGTGAAGGAGATGGAGATATGAGTAAATTCCTTGAAAAACTGAAAGACTTCGAGCAGGCTTGGGCAGATACGAAGATATCCGGAATGGCAGAGCGCCGGATGGCCACAGAGTTTGCCGATTGGATCGCACAGGAACTTCGAAAGCCGTTCGAAAGGCTTTCCTGGAGAGTCGTCGGATTTCGTCACAGCGGGAGCGAGGCGACAGGTACCAAGAAAAAATGGTGGAAGTGTCTTCCGTTCGTCCCACCCGAAAAGATTCGGCATCGCCTCGACGAGATTGTCGGGTTTGCGAACTGGAACGTGCAGTACGAGCCGATAGAGCCGCGTGGAAATCCGTTTCCGGCGGTATTGGCAACGCTCCAAATTACACTTCCGGGAATCCTCAAGGCTGCGCAGGGGATCGGTTACCCGATTGTTCCGGCAGTGCCGACAAAAACACAGGTCAAGCGCGTGGTTCCCGATGAAAAGGCCATCCCGCCGAGCGATCTCGGAACCTGGATGGTCGGAGCGACGGGCGACCAACTATTGGTGCAGGCTCAAAACACGGCGCTTGCGGCTGCCGCATCGGCATTTGGAATCGGGTGGTACCTGGTTCGCTATCCGCGGGTGGATATGGTCGACGACGACAGGCTCGTCCGCCCAGCCGGAAATCTCGTGATTCTGAACGGCAAGGCACTGAACGTGCTGGCGAAGCTCGAAGAGATTGTGAACGCCGACCTCCAGAGGAGATGGGTGATCGAGGAGCTTGAAGTCGGGCACGCCGCGTTCGATAGCGTGATGTCGGGTAAACCGCCGCCAGGCGGGGCTGGCGCGCCGAGGCGCAAACGAGCGCCGATCAAGCCCAAAAAGCAAAACCCGAGATGGGAGCATCTTCTGAGATTGATCGTCGAGGCGAATCCGAATTTCCAGAAAAGTGAAGTTGAAGCTCTGGCCAAGAAATGGCTTGGCGAACATCTGCCTTGTGCGGATGTGGAGAAGATGGATCAAATCTCAGATTTGGAGTGGCAGATATTTTTGAACGATGTCACGGTGAAACTTCAGGGAGGTAAATGATGGGATTCTCACTGAATCGAGTGCAACTTGGTGGAAACGTGGGGGTGGAGCCATCGCAATTCAAAGGCGTGGTTAGGTTCACGCTTGCGACGGAAGAGAAGTGGTTGAAGGGGGGCGAATGGCACAAGCGGACGACCTGGCACACCGTGGTTGCGTTCCATCCAGACTTGCAGGAGCGGATTATTAAGTACGTGCGCAAAGGCGCGCTCGTGTACATCGAGGGGAGCATCTACATCAACGAGTGGACCGACGAACGCACGGGCACCAAGAACGAGAGCTATCAGATTCGAGCCTCAAAGGTGCAAGTTATCCTGACGGCGGAAGCCTATGCGGTACTGCGGGAGGCCCGGGGCGTTGAAAGATTTAGTAGTGATTATTAGGAGAAAGCGATGACAATTGAAGAAGTAGACAAGCCGGTTAGCGATGACGATTGGTTGGCGGTCAAACACCAGCTTGAAAAGATGGGGCGATTCTGGGTCGTGCAGATCGTACTGCACCTGCTCCGCTTGATGATCCAGAAGGGCGGGGACTACGGCGACCGCAATGATTCCCTGTCGAACCTCACGCCCGACGGCTGGCCGGGTGTGCTGGTGCGAATGCGCGACAAGACGTTTCGCGTGTTCAACGCGTTCGACCGCTTCAAACGGAGCGGTAAAATCAACTTCGAGGTTGTCGAGGAGACGATCTGCGAAACACTGGGGGATTTGGCGAATTATGCCATTATCGTGATCCACTTGATGCTCCAGGGCGTCAGGGGTGGCTGGTTCGAGCCTGACGAGGAGTAAACTGAGGTGACACCACGCAACGAGCCGCCGCCAGGCTATCAAGAGGAATATAGCATACGCTCTATCACCTGCACCGAGATCGAGCAGGCCGTGCTGGGCGCGATAATGCTCAATACAAAAAAGCTCGCAATCGTGCAGGGCATCATCGACATCGAACACTTCTGCCTCGACACCCACCCCACGGTATTCGCGGCGATGAAAGACCTCAACGCCAAAGGCATCCCGCCCGACCTACCGGCGGTTATCGACCAGATCCGACAGCGGGGTTTGATCGAGCTCGTCGGCGGCGCAGGTTTCGTTGCTGCGCTTCTGAGCGCGGCGCCTTCCGCGGCTCATGTCGAACACTATGCCCGGCTTGTGCGCGAGAAGGCGGATGAGAGAACCGTGATCGCTGTGGCGAGCTCAATGGTCGACGCGGTGAAGCATCGCGGATTCGGTCCCGACAAAACGATTTATGAATTCGTGGCGCGAGCTCAGTTGACGTTGGCGAGAAACCTCAAGTTGGATGCCGGCAAAACGGGAGCTGCCGGTGATGCGGTTCGGGACGGCCTCGACGTGATCGGCGACCTCTGCCGACCAGAGCCCAGCCGGATAGTGCCGGTTCCGCGTCTCAAGGGAATGCGGAATGCGATGCCGAACGGCGTCGAGCGCGGTGGACTCGTGGTGCTGGTGGCCAGAGAGAGCTACGGCAAAAGCACGTTTGCGCTCCAGTGGGCTGTCGACGTTGCGCTGTCGGGCATGAAAGTGGTGTTCGTGACAGGCGAGGAAACATCAAGCCGTGCCGGTAGAAGGCTTCTGATTCACTGCCTTGGCAAGACGATGACGGAACTTAAAATGCACGGGCAGGATCCGAAGAGTCTTTCGGAGTTCGAAAAGGAAATGCACGAGAAATTCCCGGAAGTGATCGAGAACATCAGCTTCGTCTATTCGCCGGAGAACCTGCGGGAAACCGCCAGCATCGTGCGGGGCGTTGCGGCCCAGTCTGCGGTCGATTTTGTGGTCGTGGATTACCTGCAGCTCTTCACCGCCAGCGAGGAAGCGGATGTCAATGCCGGCGTCAGGATCATGAAGAAGCTTGCGGTCGACACCGACAGCGCGGTTTTGCTTATTTCGCAGTTTTCGCGGGGAGCGCGGGATCTGAACCGCCCAAGGCTCTCGGACGCCAAGGGGTCGGCTGCAATCGAGCAACATTGCGATATCGGCTTGGTGGCTCATCACTACGTGAAACGTGATGATCTGGGTGATGAGGTGTCGCCTTTCTATATCTATATCGACAAATCGCGTGATGATA
>JAGGVC010000036.1 GCA_021158185.1 bacterium
GACACGGCAGGGGAAGAAGTAACGGCGCAAGCCGAGGAGCTTGCAAAAACCGCTCTTGATGCGACTAAAGAAATATCAGTGGACAATTCATCCGCCCTTGCAATGTCATCGCTCGTTATGATCATCGGACTTGTTATCGCTTTGATTGTTGGTGCGCTGCTCGGATTCTTCATTACTACCGGTATTACGACAGCCATGAACAAGGTTATTGCCAATCTGACGGTAAGCTCGGATCAGGTCGGGAGCGCGTCGGGTCAGGTTGCAGAGTCCAGCCAATCGATGGCCGAAGGCGCAAGTGAATCGGCAAGCTCACTTGAGGAAACGAGTGCGTCGCTTCAGGAAATGTCGAGCATGGTCAAGCAGAATGCGGACAACGCTAAGCAGGCTAACGCATTGGCCAATGATGCTCGTAACGATGCCGAAACGGGTGGCGAGGCGATGACCAGGATGTCTGACGCCATCGACAAGATTAAGGCAAGCTCCGATGATACTGCCAAGATCATCAAGACCATCGACGAAATTGCCTTCCAGACAAACCTGCTTGCCCTGAACGCTGCGGTAGAGGCTGCGCGCGCAGGTGATGCCGGCAAGGGATTCGCGGTCGTTGCCGAGGAGGTCCGGAACCTTGCTCAGCGCAGTGCTGAGGCGGCCAAGAATACATCTGTGCTCATCGAGGAATCCCAGCAGAATGCGGATAACGGCGTTACAGTTTCCAAGGAGGTCGCCGATATTCTAGGCAAGGTCGCGGATGGAGCGCAGAAGGTGGCCCAGCTGATCGGAGAGGTATCTGCTGCAACTGATGAACAGTCCAAGGGCATCGAGCAGATCAACACGGCTATGGTTCAGCTGGACAAAGTGACCCAGAGCAATGCCGCGAACAGCGAGGAGGCTGCGTCTGCGAGTGAGGAGCTGAGTGCACAGGCGAACGAACTCACTGAAATGGTCGGCTTCCTGGCAAACCTCGTGGGCGGCGGTGCTGCATCGGCAACAGGTATGACCGCTGCTGGTGGAGCTAAGAAGGCACTTGGTGCCGGCAAGAAAGCGCCTGCCAAGCAAATGGCGCATAAGGCTGTCGGCGCAGGAAAGCCTAGAGCAGGCAAGGAAGTAAAACCCGAAGAGGTGATTCCTCTCGACGATGAGGATTTCAAGGAGTTTTAACTTCGCAAGTCATCCTGGTTTGTAAACGTACTCAGGCTTTGATGGATGGGGAAATGATTGAGTCATACGATCGTTTCCTCGTCCCTCATTAGCCAAAATGGGCGTGAGGGTTTTTCAGGCGTTTCTGCTGATATGATCCTGGTCTGCCTTCCGGATTGGTTGGATGATTCGAATCTGCCAATAGGATCGTCCTCCTTAGATCATTGGCGCATTGAAGTAGGTTACAGGTTCTATTTCGATGCAATTGATGATTGAAATATCCGGAATAATCGACTAGACTTCGGTGCTTCTGATTTTCGGAGAATGACCGTGCACAAAAGGGATAGAGTAATACTGGTTGCAGATGATGAACCCATTATTCGGGATGTAATCGTGCGCAAGATAACATCCGCGGCTGATTTCAAAGTCATTGAAGCGGAGGACGGTCTTGACGCTCTTGATAAGCTTAAAGCAAACAAGGTTGATCTGCTGATTACCGATATCAAAATGCCCCGTCTTTCGGGCATCGAGCTCCTCACCGAGATTAGGAAGTCCGGGCTTGATACGCCAGTGATTATTATTACTGGCTACGGTACTCTTAACGATGCAATCGAGGCCTTGAGGCTAGGTGCGATGAATTTCATCAAGAAGCCGTTCCATACTAACGAGCTCTTGGGCATTATAGATCGCGTGTTCACGATTTATGAAGAGAAAGTATACCTGAAGGACATTGTGCCCTATGTGGAGGCACATTCCGCAAGGCTCGATTTTCCGAACGATCATTCTTTGTTCCAAGGCGTGATTACATACGCGAATGAACTGATCAAGAATTGCTGGCCGGAGTATACGTCTGGAGCGTTGGATGTGAAAGTATGTCTGTACGAAGCGCTGCTGAACGCGTACGAGCATGGGAATTTGGAAATAACAAGCAAGGAAAAAGAAGACCTGCTTGAACGGGAGACTTCGTACTACGAGAGAGTCCTCGAAGAGCGTGAGAAGCGGGAAGCTTTCAGATCAAGGAGAATCGCTCTCGATTTCGATATCGACACAGAGAAAGTCGTTATTTCAGTAGAGGACGAAGGCAATGGGTTTGATATCAGGAATATACCGGATCCTACCGATCCGGAAAACCTGATGAAGAACCTCGGAAGAGGCATATTGCTTATCACCAGCATTATGAGTGATGTGAGCTTCAATGAGAAAGGGAACAGGATTACAATGAAGCTTCTTCGGAGGAAGCTGGAAGCGAATGGTTAATTCAAGTACCCCCGGCAGGAATCGAACCTGCATTTAGAGTTTAGGAGACTCCCGTTCTGTCCGTTGAACTACAGGGGCATGCGCACCCGACAGGATTCGAACCTGCGGCCTTCTGATCCGTAGTCAGACGCTCTAATCCCCTGAGCTACGGGTGCGAATAAATTATATAGCAGCCTTAGTGGAGTGTCAAACAAACATCTTGTGAAAAAGACGGCTATTTTTGCCCGCGAGCATGTGTGAAATGGATTAGAAGCCCGGCAACCGCGCCGACGATCATAAGACCCCAGTAGTTTATGAGCCTTATAATCAGGATTGCGGGAACTGAGATATTTGGATTGATGTGGAGTGCAGTGAGTATTTCCCTTGCCGCAAGTTCGTAGGCGCCAAGTCCGCCCGGTGTAAAAGGCACGGCGTTAGACAGTGTGGCTGCAGAAGATGTAAACGTGATCTCTCCGATACCCAGGCTTATGCCTCCAGAGTAAATGACGAGCGCGAATGCGCCAAGTTCGAGAATCCAGACGAGAAGCGTATAGAAGACAATTGCACCGGGTGCTTTGAAACCGGCAAAGAAGCTCTCCTTAATTTCGAATATCTGATCCTTATAGCGAGGGGGAACGAGAAAGCGCATTATTCTTCCAATGTTGGCTATGAAAAGAAATACTGCAAGTGTGAGAGCTGATGCTACGACGAGGGAGGGTACAAGGCGCAAGCCTACTTCCGGAATGGCTGATTCAGCATTGTGCGGAACGATGAAAAGCAGACCGGCACCAAGGCTGAAGAGGAAAAGTACACAAAGAAGGTCAGCTACGCGTTCTGCTACAACGGTGCCGAGCAGTCTGAAAAATCCGCGCGATTTGCCCATTACGGCATAACAGCGGTAAATATCACCGGCCTTCGCAGGGATGATGCAGTTAACTGCGTAGCTTGAGAGGATAACGGCGATTGACAAACCAAAGGGAATGGTCTGTCCGCTTTTTTCGATAAGGATGATCCACCGTCTGGCGCGCGCCAGATAGGAAAGATAATAGGAAGTGAGCGCTAAAGAAACCAGGACAATGTCGAACGATTTCAGGCTGAGAGTGACATCCTGCCATTTGATTCCTCGGACGACAAAGAACAATAGCGCAACCGCAATTGCAAGTGAAAGGGCTATTCTGAGGATGAGCTTCAGTATGGGCGGATTAGGTCTCAGATGCTCGCTTGCACCAGAATCGTCAGGAGCTGTATTGTGGTGTTTTCCGTGCATTCCGCGGTCATCTTGATTACAGGATTTGCTGGGTGGGTGCTTTCCGCAAGTCACCGCGTTAGATAATCTCAGAGTTGGATTCAGGATCGCGGTACTCGAGCGGTATGAAGTTGCTGATGGAGCGTTCCTGAATGAAGAGCACTTTTCCGCGTTTCCCGCCACGGTTCTTGATCACTTCCAAAACAGTGAAGCAGCTTGCGAGTTCATTCACTCGTTTTCCTTCTCGCAGTTGCTTTTCCAGTTCTGTGAGCTTTGCCACGATTTCATCGACTTCCTTTCGGTGGGACGGGCGCGAATAGTTGATTTGGAAGTACTTGATGATGTTTGTCAAGCTTCTGTCTTGGCTCACAAGGAAGCAAACTACATCTGCAAACTGAGTATCCTGGTAGAACCGTACGATAACCTTGTTCGATATGTCACTTGTCGGATAGAAGTGATGGTAATCGAGCAGGTACTCATTCGTGGCCAGTATTGAAATATCAAGCTCACGCGCAAGGGATTTGATACGGCTGGTGAGAACGTTCATATCGATCTGGCGTTCAGTGTGACCTGCGTTGATGTTTGCAAGCAGGAGTTGAAGGCTGTCGAGAACGACGAAAATCGTGTTTGATTCGCCGCGCGCCTTGTATCGCTTTCGAAGCTCGATCAAAAGCTTGCGCAGGAAATCCTCATCGGTAGATACTGAACCTTCGATGACAGTGACGTTTTGACTGAACTCCTGGTAGGTTTCGTATGAAGCCATCAGCGAGCGGTTAAAGGCATCATCGCGCTTAAGGCTGCCGGGATCGTTTCTTCTCGTTGTTAGCTCTTGCGATGGAATAGAGCCGATCTGTGAAAGGCTTTTTACGTATATTTCCTCGATGCCTTGCTGCATCGTAATGAATACACAGGGGATGTTATGGTATCGGGCCACGTAGTTTGCGCACCAAAGGCAGAAGCTTGTTGTACCGCTTCCGGGAAAACCTGCAATGATCGATAAACTTCCCGGTTGGAAGCCGCCGCCCAAAAGGTAATTGAGGTGTTTGCTGGGCGTAACGATTACGCTGCGCTTTTCGCTGAAGAAGCGCTGAAGGAGCTGGGGAGCGAACGCTGACAGGTTGTCGTATTCCTCAGGCTCGCGCTTTTGATAAAACGTCGTGGCGACAAGGTCGCGTTCATCTTCGTCTGTTCCCTCAATTTCGGACGTGATTTTGCCGAAGAACTCCGATGCAGTAGCGCTTCGGATATCGAGTGATTTAGGGATCGAGAAGTGCGGGCGCTTCTGAGACATTTCGTACAGCCGGACATAGTTGGTCTTCTTGAAGACGTTGTAGGGCAGCAGGATCTTGTGGATTCCTTTGCCTTCTGCAATGGCACTTCCGGGAATCTGAGTCAGGCTGTCGAAAGCATACACGCGGTAGTTAATCTGGCTGAATTGATCATTGCCATTGCCTTCCTCGCTTGCTGCGAGTTCTGCAATTTTCCGTGTCATTAGGCTGAAGTACTTGTGCAGGTTGATTTTTGGTGTGATTCCAAAGATGCTGTAGTCGATTTCGATCTCGATGCGTTTACCGGAATACATGATGTTTATTGCGTCGAGCGGAATGTCGTAGGTTAGTCGAAGGAATTCGACGATTTCGATTGCCTGATTTATTGCGTGTACGATTTCGGCGCTGCTTTTCGCCTCGAAAACGATGAAATAATTAGAGAGCATATAAAGGGTGCCGGAATTGTATGCTTCAGTGATGGATTGCCAGGAATTGAGCTCGTAGTAGAATCTGGACTGGAATAGGTCTACTTTGTATCGGTTCACAAAATCTTCGATGTTGTTAACTTGTATAACAACACCGCGACCGTTGACGGCTTGCTGGTTTTCGAATCCGAACTGTGCGGGAATGAACGAGTTATCGTCTGAACTGCGGTTGTAGCGGGCTATTTCAGCGTAGATGAAATCATCGCAGTGCTTGATTACCTCATCTTCATCCTTGGCAGGCTTGAGCGGAACACCAGTGTGCTTTGACCAGATTTCGAGAGATGTATCGTATGATGTCTGCTTTACAAGCGCGTAAAGCCAGGCAATATCGCCTCCACCGCCCGTTACTTTGCTTGCAGGGCATTTGAACTCGCGGCAGTATACATTTTTCTTATCATCTTCGTAAACGAGCGTGACGTCTGCACCGTTGCTGTGTGCAGGGCACGGTGCGATGAATCCGTTGTCGTTCCTCTTGATTGACTCGGGGTCGATGCCTAATTCCTCAAGAACATCAACGGGATTGAGCTTTTCAAGAAGCTCTCGAATCGAGTCAGCAGAATATTTGGACTTTCTAATCACGTCTGGTTACCAGCCAATTGACACCCCCGGAAACCGATGCTAGAATAAGCATTGCCTCAGGTCGTGACCCTACATCCTAACATATCAGTTCCAAAAGATAAAGTGAATTATGGTGACATATTTGGCGAATCCTCTTAAAGAGCTTCAAGGCGTAGTCACCGGCGCGCTAAACAAATCATCTTACCTGAGCAGCAAAGAACGCGGACTTGCGCGCGAACTTCAATTCGTAGTACCTCCCAGGCCATCCGGTTTCAAATCCACTATATGCTTCGATGTGGCTGGTACTCGTCTGAAGGACGAGCTCGATGTGCTTGAGGCTGAATACGGAAAGAAAAAGGCCAAAAAGCTGATCATGTCGAAATCACGAAAGCTTGCTTCAGAGCTTGCGGGAAATATGGCAGATGAGCTCCAGGCATTTTCGGCCAAGCAGCCGATGCTCAAAAATATAGAAGCTGAAGGCGGCTACTTGAACTTCTATTTTGAGACAGCAGAAGTTGCAAGGGCTGTTCTTTCGGCGATTCTTCCGTTCAGGGATGAAAGCGTTCGAGCACATATGAGCGGCTTCGGTTCGGGTGCTGCAAAGACCGAGAAGGTCATGGTCGAATACAGCCAGCCAAATACGCATAAGCCTTTCCATGTCGGTCATACTCGCAACGTTGCGCTCGGAGTTGCTGTGAGCAATATCCTTGAATACTACGGATATCCCGTGGTCAGGGCGAATTACATAGGTGATATAGGGGCACACGTTATCAAATGCTTGTGGGCAATCAGAAAATTCCCCGGCGAGTTCGATGATGTCGAAGATCCACTTACGCGCCTGGGGGAATACTACGCGCTTTCTGATCGTGCAGAGAGAGATGGGTTCGTCAAAGTCAAAGCGGGACGAATTGAAACACCGACTGACACATTCAAAAGTGAGATTAAGGAGCTTTTTCTAGCTTGGGAGAAGGATGATCCCGACGTCATCTCTCTTTGGCGCAAAACCCGCGAAGAAAGCCTTAATTCCTTTGACGACATATACAAATGCCTTGGAGCAAGATTCGATCACGTTTTTTATGAAAGCGAGGTCGAGGATGAGGGCAAGAAATGCGTTGAAGACCTTTTGGAGCGCGGAGTTGCCGAAATCGGGAGGGATGGTGACTATAAGGATGCCGTTTTCGTTGATTTCGACAGCCTTCTTTCCGGAAGCGACTTAAGGCAGATGGTTATTCTGCGCGCCGACGGAACATCGCTTTACCAAACCAAGGAACTTGCTCTTGCGCGTCGGAAGTTCATTGACTTCAATATTGACCGCTCGATTTATATCGTTGCGACAGAGCAGTCGTTCTATTTCAAGCAGATTTTCGCCATTTTGAGGTTATGGGGGTTTCCTCAGGCGGATAAATGCGTGCACCTTCCATATGAGATAGTGATGCTGCCCGAAGGCAAGATGTCATCGCGTTCCGGAACGGTTGTGCTGTTCAACGATCTGATGAACGAAACCCTTGCACGTCTTTACGAAATAACAACGGGAAAGGGCTATGCCACCGACGCGGAGGGGGCCGCGAGGAAAATCGCTGTCGGTGCAATCAAGTTCTCGATGCTGAATGTTGATCACAACAAAGTTGTTGTATTCGACTGGGAAAAGGCTCTCAACTTCAGCGGCCAGGCATGTCCGTACGTCCAGTATATGGCTGTTCGTGCAAGGCGAATCCTTGCTGAAGCACGGGATTTCGAGCCTGCAAATACGGATGAAATCGAGATTTCCGGATATGAGGAGAAGCTTGTAATAATGCTAGGTCGCTTCCCAGAAGTGATTAGGCAGGCAGCAGAGGAGCTTGCGCCATACCATCTCACACGCTTCGCCTTCGAAATCAGCCAAAGGTTTGGCGAGTTTTATAGATTCTGTCCTGTGTTGAAATGCGAGGAGCCTTTAAGGAGTTTCAGGCTGAGTGTGGTCTTTGGTTTCTCGTACGTGCTAGAATCAACGCTTAAGCTTCTGGGCATTGAAGTTCCGGAGGCGATGTAGCAAGTTCTGCATCCTGTTGTTGTTGCAATACGAGTTCGGATGAATACAGGCGATTATTTCAGGAGTAATTCGAGCGTTTTAAGGGAAGTCGTTCGCCTTTTCAGGGAATCCCCCAAGGGCAACATCGGCCTGCCGAGTCTCGTTGTTAACAGATACCTTGCGAATTCGAGCAATCTTCGCGAGTGCGATAGCATCGATTCTGTTTGCGCGAGTATTCTTGAAAAGCCGCAGCTTCTTCTTTCCGTGCTCGAAATTATCGAAGGAAACAAGCTTTTCGGGGACGAGTACATTGACCACGAGGAGTTCGTAAGCCGCTATCTCGGACAACTCCCTGCTGATGTGTTTATTTTCGCCTGGTCCGAGCTTGAGCAACTGAAGAGCTTGCCGATACTCGGCGCGAGCTTCCACTACGCAAAGAGCAGGGAAAGCCTCGTCTATTTTGCCCAGAATCTAGTTCGGTATGCGTATCATTTCGGTGGAATACAGTACGACATAGGCGAATTCAAGCGGTTCTGTAGCTATTACTCGCCCGGACTTGTCATATTGAATAAGCAGCCCAGCGAATTTGAGGCGATGGTGCTGCATGTTCTTTCATTTCTGGATGTTACAATCTGGCAGGTCGGTGAACGATGGCTCGATGATCAAAAACACCCGCTTGTTGCAGAGGATGAGCTTGCAGATAGACTATTGCGCTTATTCAAGAAGAACGGGTGGCATTTTTCAAGCGGAAGATCGACAGGGGATATCGATGATGAAAGTCCTCTTGCTACCTGGGGCGGAGGGTATAACTCGTTTTTCATCATTCGTTCGATGGGTGGTATCGACGGGGTTGATATTCGAGGGGAGACTGTAAGCGATATTGGCTTGATCATCGACATCGGTGACAGCGATATCGATATCACTATGACAGGATACCTCGAAAGAGCTCTCTTGGAAATGCTCAATTCAAGCGGCTATTTGCGAGCAGAAACCAGGGAATGGTTCACACTCCGTGTTCAGCCGGGCACAAGCCTGCAAAAGGCCGGTGAATTCGTGTATGGTCTGCTCAAATCGGAGTTCGATTTGAAACAGGTTTCCGTTAGTGTTGTGTGCGACCCGTACAGGCTTTCATCTCTGAAACCATCAATTCTTGCTTATCGTGACAACCGCAATAAAGCCATTGCTCATCAGGACGAGTTGAATTCGTCGTTTTACCTCTGTACGCGTTGCAGGAGCTACGCAAAGAAGCATTTCTGCATTTCGACCGCCGAGCATCCACCTCATTGCGGAAGAAGCTATGAAATGATCAAAACCCTTGCTCATGCATCGGATTCTGCAGAATACATCCCTATAAAAAAAGGCGAGTTGCTTGACCGAAAGCGTGGTGAATTCGCGGGTGTAAACAAGATTGCAAGACTGATGTCGGGTGGCGAAATAACACGCGTTTTTCTCCACTCTCTCAAGGAATATCCCCATCCATTAAGCGCTGAATTCAACATACTCGCCTTCCATATCGCACGGCTGGATGGAATTGGGCTTATTCATAGGGGTTATAGTGGCGCAACGCCTGACGGTCGTTCCTGGAAGGAACTGGAGAGTTCCGCGATTGGAAGGCAGTGCGACGGAATTGTTGCAGTGAGTGAAGGCTATCTGAACAGCAGGATGTTTCTTGCCGCTGATGGAGGCGCTGCTAATATTCTCTGGATGACATCCAATCTCAAGGAGAGGCTTTCCTGGGGTGATCGGCGGATTGCAACCGAGAAGGATTGCGGAAATCTCACGACCCTCAAGAACTACTACTAACGATGGAAGTGCGGGAAGGTAATCATGTCAGATCCACTTGACAAGCTGGAAAGTATTTTGCGAAACGCCAATATGAAGTACGAGCGTTCCGTTCACAACGACAAGACAACTCTAATCAGCGCGCTTCTGGATGCAGAAAACGATCTTCGGCTCGACATCATTTCATTGGAGGATTCGGATGGATACGATCTCAAGATGGTTGTCTATCTCGATGAAATTCATCGGGAAAAATCAACCGAGCAGCTGAAAGCTACACTGGAGATGAATTTCCTGATGGCGCTTGGTAGATTCGCTTATCATCCGATGATGGATGCGGTCGCGTATGTTGCTGATTTCCCATTAAACCTTCTGGATGATCAGACGTTTCAGGGCATACTCGACGAGTATTTTTATTTCAGCAGCATGTATTTTGAGCGGATGTACGGCGGAGAAAAGGATATGGAAGGGCACGATTGACGTGGCCTTGCTTTCCTTCTTATCGCGGTTAACATATCTAGCAAGGGCTGATCGTTTCGGCAATCGAGCATGATGTGAATGTGGTTTCAAGGTTGGTAAAGGTGTATGCGCTTAGTTGCAGTACAGATGAACATTGTGGAAGGCAATCCTGCGGAGAATCTTGATACTCTCCGCGAGATGCTCGAAACCGCGAAGATCAAGGGAAACGAGTTTGTTTGTCTGCCGGAGCTGATCAATACAGGCTACAACTGGAACGCAATTCGAGCCGTTGACGAGGACTCCTGTAATGCATTTGTCGATGAACTCGGCAATCTGGCGCGCAAGTACTCGATATCGCTTGTTGGTGGAAGCATCGCCGAGGCGGATGGCGATCTAAGGTTCAATACTAGCTACATCTTTTCTCCAGAAGGCGATGTAATCGGGAAATACCGAAAGGCGCATCTGTTTTCCGTGATCGATGAAGACAGGTATTTTGCCGAAGGTGCTGATCCTGTAGTTGTCGATATTGACGGCGTAAAGGTAGGCGTTGCAATATGCTACGACCTGCGATTTCCTGAGCTTTTTCGCAGAATGATTCTTGACGGCGCAGAGATAATCGCTCTGCCTGCACAGTGGCCGCTCAAGCGGGCACACATCTGGCGTACACTCTCGATTGCAAGAGCGATCGAGAACCAGTGTGTGTTCCTGGCTGTAAACAGAGCAGGCATTGACAGGAACGTTGAAGAATACGGATTGTCACTCATAGTGAACCCCTGGGGCAGCGTGATTGCCGATGCGAAGGGTTCGGGAGCTTGTATCATAAGTGCCGAGTATGACCTTTCTGAAGTCGAGAAAGCCAGAGAAGCCGTTCCCGCACTCCGGGAGCGAAGGCCGGATGTTTACCGCCTGGACTGGGAAATTGCAGGGGAAATCACGCCTGAAAACCCAGAGGACGGCTAATGCTGTAGAATGGTATATGCGGGATCTGGCATTGGCGGAAGGAAATGATTAGTATGTGTTTTAGGATGGGAGGATAAGATGATGTACGAGAATTTGCTTGTGGAGATGAGGGACAAGGTTGCTGTTGTTACGATCAATCGCCCCGATAAGCTAAACGCGCTCAACAATAAAACGATGTCCGAGATTAAGGCATTCTTTGCGAGTGCTGCAGATGACGACTCGATCTGCGCGGTTGTTTTCACCGGAGCGGGTGAAAAAGCGTTCGTTGCGGGCGCGGATATTGGCGAAATCAACGCGCTTTCACCAACCGAAGCAGTCCGCTTTGCACGTCTGGGGCAGGAGACCTTTACAAGCATCGAACGTCTTGGCAAGCCATGCATCGCGGCTGTAAACGGCTTCGCGCTCGGCGGCGGATGCGAGCTTGCGATGTCGTTCCATTTAAGGGTTGCAAGCGAGAATGCGAAGTTCGGTCAGCCCGAAGTGAAGCTTGGAATCATCCCGGGTTACGGCGGAACCCAGCGGCTTCCAAGGCTCGTGGGTAAGGGCAGGGCATTGGAGCTGCTGTTGAGCGGCGGAATGATCGATGCCGAGGAAGCTTATCGAATCGGCCTCGTGAACAAGGTCTATCCCCTTGGCGAGCTTGTAGACAATGCTGTCGGGCTTGCGAATAAATGCCTAGCAAACGGCCCGCTTGCACTGAGCTATGCAATTTGCGCCGTGAATCAAGGAATGGAATCACCGATCGATGAGGCACTCGCAAACGAAGCCCATCTCTTTGGATTGACGGTTGCCACCGATGACAGCAAGGAAGGAACATCCGCTTTCCTCGAAAAGCGCAAGGCCGAGTTCAAGGGCAAATAGCTCGCGCCGCCACATTAAGCAGTCTTAGAGTACGCTCAGGTAGTTGTCGAGCTCCCACTTGGAAACCTGGATGCGGTAGTCGTTGTACTCATCGTACTTGAGCGCTAGGAAGTTTTCGACGAGGTCTGTACCGAAGATTTCGGGCAACAGCTTCGATTTCTTCACGAAGTGGAGCGCCTCGTGCAGGTTCTCTGGAAGGTTCTTGATCCCCATCTCGACTCTTTCGAGCTTGGTTAAGTGATAGAGGTTCATCTTCTGTTCCTCCGGCGGCTCCATCTCTTCCTCGATTCCTTTGAGTCCAGCGCCGAGAATTGCAGCGAATGCCAGGTACGGATTGCACGCAGGATCGGGGCAGCGAAGCTCGATGCGCGTCGCCTTCTCCTTGCCGGGCTGATAGCCGGGCACACGAACGAGGGCGCTTCTATTCTGCCTGCTCCAGGCTATGTACACGGGCGCTTCGAAGCCCGGCACGAGCCTTTTGTAGCTGTTCACCCACTGAGCGAGAAACGCAGTGATCTCCGGTGCGAAGTGGAGCACGCCTGCCATGAAGTGCTTGGCGACGCTTGAAAGATGGTCTTCGCAATCGGGATTGAAGAACGCGTTCTGATCGCCCTTGAAAAGCGACATATGCACGTGCATCCCGCTGCCGTTTTCGCCGAACACCGGCTTTGGCATAAACGTTGCATAACAGTCGTTCATTCGAGCGACTTCCTTGACGAGGTAACGGTAAGTTATGCACTTGTCCGCCATCTTCAGGGCTTCGTCGTATCTCAGGTCGATCTCGTGCTGGCTTGGCGCGACTTCGTGGTGGTGATATTCGACCGGAATGCCCATTCCGTTGAGCGCATCTATCGTTTTCTTTCTCAGCTCATTGCCGAGATCGAGGGGTGGAGCGCTGAAGTAGCCGCCCGAGTCGATAAATTCTGTTCCCTCTTCGTTCTTGAAATAGAAATATTCAAGCTCGGGTCCGACGTAGCATGTAAATCCCAACGCTTCTGCTTTCTTGAGGACGGTCTTCAACAGATGACGGCTGTCCCTGTTGTAGGGCTGCTTGGCGGCAGGATCGATTATGTCGCAGATCATCCGGCAGCTCTTGCGGCTGGGGTCTTCCCAGGGGAGGGTGGAGAATGTGGAGATGTCGGGTACGGCTACGAGATCGCTTTCCTCGATTGCGTTGAAGCCGCTGATCGAGCTTCCATCGAATCCCATGCCGTCGTTCAAGGCATTTTCAAGCTCGTCGTCGGTTATGCCGAAGCCCTTGAGAATGCCTTCGATATCAACGAACCAGAGCCAGATGAGCTTAATCTGATCTCGTTCGACGATATCAAGGATGTCCTGCTTTGAATAAGCCATGCTCCCACCCAGAGTAGAGATGCGGAATTATAGGATTGAAACGCGGGCGCGTCAACCGCCTGATGTTTCACCGGGTCAATTGTATACGGCGTACGGCGAAGTGGCTATGTGCGAGCGTTCAAAATAGCGACTTATCAAGACTTATCAAGGCAATCCACAATATTTCAACACAGGATGGTTAGCGAATGTTGATTGAGTGTTAGTTCTGCTGAATTATGCAGCGCATTTGCCCTGCTAAAGAGCCTTGTGATACGAACAACTTTAGTTTGCGCACAGCCCGCGCCTGGGAATATAGGTTGATATGTCGGATTTGGTGCGATGCGCCAGTCTGGAGTGGGGGGAGCGTTCCCATCGCGTCATGGAGCCGAGGCTTCAGCCTCGGTATGCTGATTATTGGGCGTAGGGCGCGGGTTTTACACCCGCCCACCGATAAAGAGAACAGTTCTGGTTCGACCCTCCTGTACAGCGCCCAGTCTTGGGCGCGTTTTTGTTATCAGAGAAGAGAGCGGCCATTCCTGGCCGCCGTGCGCCCTCGAAAGGGCGCTCTCTTTGTAGTGCGAGATTACATATCCAACCCGGACTGCCACCGTCCCGGTGGCTGCGAGCGAACGCGAGCAAATCAACCCCGCGTCGTGGAGCCGAGGCTTCAGCCTCGGTATGAAGGATTCGCATGTAGCACAGGCGTCCCGCCTGTGAACGAGTTCGATACGCAAGTATCGGTAGAAGTCGATAATGGAATATCGAGCGAAACTTGCGTTCCGCGTCAGAGAAATCGGTTGCCCGATTTACTCCAAACCTTTAGTTCGCTCCGCTCACGGCGGCGCGGACGCCGCCAGTCCTGGTATTAAGTGGAAACTGCCAGTCTTTATATGGAGCACCGGCTTCCAGCCGGGATGAAGATTTGGCAGGAAGGGGCATTTGTAGGGTGCGTGCGGTGGCACGCCCGTCTTCATTGATACAATGATGAATCCATCGCCCGCGGACCCGCACGCGCATGAGCGTGTCTTTCACCGCTAAAATTCAGAATTGATTTTTCATGATATAATTTCCAGCGGGGTGGAGATATGAAACGCATTTGGAGTTCTGGAAAGCCTGTTCTGGTTGCTGCAATTGTTGTTGCGGCTCTTCTATTTGGAATGGCAATTTATTTTTCCTTTAGTTGCATAGGCCAGAAGTCTAGAATTCAAGAAATTACTTTCGCCGATATTCCATGGGGCAGTTCTGTAGACGAAGTTCAGTCGATCATGAACCAAACATTCAAAACAAGCATTGAATATGCATCTTCAGACCATATTGCCTATAAATCGCGATGGCGTGGATCTCAAAGAGTTTCAGAAAGGCCAATTCGCTTACTTGATAATTCTTGGGACGCAATTTTCGCTTTTTCCGGTGAGAAAAATGATAGTCTTTTCGCTGTCATTCTTGCCAAGAAATACGAAAACAGCAATCCTGATGCCATATATCTAGAGTGGAACAAAATAATAGAAATCTATGAGGAGAAATATCCAGCCGGGAAAATGAAGATTATTCGATCGAAAGACGCCGGTATGACAGACGCTGAGTATATGGATTTCGTTGACGAAGATGCGAGTTGGAGCATAGCGTCAAAACGAACAGACATCATAATCGTATGTAACCTTAAAAGCCAACTGATCCTGATCAGATATACCGGCCCGGATCACGGAGAATGGCTCAAGGGATCTGGCCTGCCAGATTGGGAAGATGTTATATAGTGCCGGACCCGGAGAGAGGTTGGAGACAAAGGAGAGTAAGTGATTATGGATGCAACAATACGCTCAATGAAAGCGGCTTATATATTTGGTTTGCTCATAATTGGGCTTACTTACTTGCAGGCCTGTCCGGTCGGCATCACAGATGATTCATCCAGTGGCCGGCAGGCCAGCACTTCTGCCGAATCCGAATATTACAGCAATGCCGATGAATCCGCTCAGAATCAGGAAACCGCCGTAGAAATAACAAGAATCCCCGTTTCCTCATCCGTTCTCAGGTCAGTAGGCTATGATCGCGAAAATCGAATCCTTGAAATCGAATTCATAAGAGGCCCTGTGTATCAATATTACAATGTTCCGGCGAGCATATACAACGGTCTCATGAAGGCCAGCTCACACGGAAAATATTATAACAAGCACATTCGCAATGCAGGCTACAAGTACAAGCGAATAGAATAAGTAGAAATGGACTTCGAAAAATTGACGAGCACCCCGTCTCTAAGCTGTAGCCGGACTCGGAAAGAAGCCGTATTGATGGATCTTTAAGATACAACTAAACATGGGTTGCGCTTTATTGAGGATTATGGTAAACTTCAAATCCGTGTGCCACCTTGACAAAGAGCTTAATTGGAGGTCTATCAAATGAGAAGAGGCATTAAGGGAACTCAGTATCTTTTCTGGCTACATTTTGCGAAGTTTGTTTTGGGCAGGGAGAGACTTAATCCCGAAAAAGTCGCCAAGTGCATTTATGGCAAGCCCCCATTTAGCCGGTATAGAAGGTTACCCGATTTTGTTACTGAAATGGCAAGCCATGGTCAAAAAGATGGGCAGGATCTAATTAACTATGCCCTAGAACAAGGAGTTTCCCAAGAAAAATCGACGAGAATTGGCGAATCATATGAGAAAGTCATGAATGATCATGTATGTAGAGCTTGGAAATCGAGTGGGATTAATGAGGAATACAATACAGGCGTATTCCATGTTACGATTAGTTTTGACGCCGTATGGAGTATTGATGCTGAATGGTCCTACATGAAATACTTATTCGCTTCAACAGAAGGTTATGCCCCTGACCGGGAGCTAAGTGCTGTTCTACTTGCCACTGCAACTCTGACAATACCTCCTGGAATTCACAAAGGGCAGCTTTCCTTGTTCACAGCAAATGAAGATGTTCCCCCACCTGGCGAAATCGATTATTGGGTATTGAAGTTTCAAGGGATTGATAGCGGAATTCATAGACTGAAAGCAAATGAAGTGGAGGAATTGCGTGCACCTATCGAAGATGTAGCAAGAAAACTCGATGCCATAATTCCTAAAATACCCGAAGCGCTTAAGAACATTAAGTACTAGCGTAGCGAGTTTGGCTTTAGATAACCGCATATTCTTGCATATCGTTAAATACACGCATTGAATGCCAAAGAGACAAACCAAAGCAAGAGAGCGCCGTTTCCGCGGCGCGTTTTTCTTAACCCCATCCTGCACCCCATTTTCCCCATCCCCCCCACTTCTAAAACACTATCTCCATGAATCGTCCTTTTGCCGTGGCGAGGAGCGTCTCATCGGATTTCAGCCGCACATCGCATTCCATTTCGTGGATCTTGCCCCTGCCGCCCATCCTGCGGCTCGTGAACGTGAGCGGCTCAAGCAGC
>JAGGVC010000108.1 GCA_021158185.1 bacterium
CGATGCTGCCGGTCGAACCGAGAATTGCAATACGTCTTGCCACGGCGAAATTATACAACTTTCTTCCAGGCTATACGCATGTCTAGCTATTTTTGGCAAATTATGCTAAGTTTGAAACCTCAAGATGAGCGTTTCTTAACCGGAATCGGGGCGAAATCCGGCGCGTAAAGGGTATCATTATCGCCTGGGAGTTTTCCAGCGCCGGGAACGGCGGACAGTCGGCAAAGCTCGCGGACGGTGCGATTTAGCATCGAGGAAGATGGAGTTGATGCACTGCAAAATGTGTGTTTTGTCTCCTGATATTGGCGTATGAACGGATTTATTGGAATTCGTGGTGCAAAGGTTCATAACCTGAAGGACATCGATGTCCGGATTCCGCGCGGCAAGTTTGTCGTTTTCACGGGCGTGTCTGGAAGCGGGAAGAGCTCGCTCGCGTTCGATACGATTTATGCCGAGGGACAGAGGCGCTATCTCGAATCGCTTTCGAGCTACGCGCGCCAGTTCCTGGGACAGTTCGACAAGCCCGACGTCGAGCACATCTCCGGGCTGTCGCCGTCCATCGCAATCGAGCAGAAATCGGCCAGCCATAATCCGAGAAGCACCGTCGGGACGGTAACAGAGATCTACGATTACCTGCGCGTCTTGTTCGCGCGCATCGGACATCAGCATTGCTACAAATGCGGCGAGCCTGTGAGCGAGCAGAGCATCGACCAGATGGTGGATCAGGTTATGAAACTGCCGCAAGGTACGCGGATCTACATCCTCGCGCCGGTGATCGCGGGGCGGAAGGGCGAGTATAACGAACTTCTGGAAGAAGCGCGCAGGGACGGATTCGCGCGCGTACGCATAGACGGCAATGTCTATTCACTGCTGGAGAACATCAGGCTCGCGAAAACGAAGAAGCACGATATTGAAATCGTTGTCGACCGCTTGAAAACGGATGACGGCGTCGAGTCCAGGCTCACCGAGAGCATCGAAACCGCGCTTCGGCGCGCGGACGGCCAGTTCATCCTTCACCGGCTCGACACGGGTGAAGATATCCGATTCAGCGAGCAGCGGGCGTGCATCCCGTGCGGGATAAGCTATCCAGAGCTTACGCCCCAGCATTTCAGCTTCAACAGCCCTTACGGGATGTGCACCGAATGCGACGGGCTTGGCGTCCAGCTCAAGGTGGACGAGGCTTTGCTCGTTCCCGACGACGGTTTGAGCATCGAGCGGGGGGCGATCAAGCTTTGGGGCGACAGCGCAGGATTCAGCTCCGGCTGGCGGCGGTTCCTCGATGCGTTTCTCATTGAATACGGCGGAAGCATCTATACACCGTGGCGCGATCTTTCCGATGCTGCAAAGAAGGCGCTCATGCGCGGCGGTTCTTTCAAGTGGCGCGGCAAGAGAAGGCGGTTCGAGGGCTTTGCAAACCAAGTCGAGCGCCTGTCTCGCCAGACGCAGTCCGAGGGGATGCGGCACTATTACTTCGGGTTTATGTCGAAAAAGCCTTGCCCGGCCTGCGGCGGCAAGAAGCTGCGTCCGGAGTCGCTTGCGGTAAAGGTAGGCGGAGAAACAATCGACGCCATAGTGCAGTGTGACATAAGCAGTGCGATCAAGTTTCTGCGCGGAATGAAGCTCTCGCGGCGCGAGGAGGAAATCGCGCACGAGCTTCTGAAAGAAATCTGCGAAAGGCTGAGTTTCCTCGAAAACGTCGGGCTTCATTACCTCACGCTCGACAGGAGCGCGCCCACGCTTTCCGGCGGCGAATCGCAGCGCATAAGGCTTGCAAGCCAGATCGGGAGCGGGCTTGTCGGCGTACTCTACATCCTGGACGAACCGTCCATCGGTCTTCACCAGCGCGATAATGGCAGGCTCATAGATTCCCTCGTCGGGCTGCGCGATCTCGGCAATACGGTCATCGTAGTGGAGCACGACGAAAAGACGATGAGGAGCGCGGATGTCATTTTCGATTTCGGCCCTGGCGCGGGCGTGCACGGAGGGCGGATCGTGGCGACTGGCAGTGCGTCCGAGCTTGAAAAGATAAAGAACTCACTTACCGGCTTGTATCTTGCGGGCGAGCTTGAGATTCCTATGCCCGAAACCCGGCGGGAGTCGAACGGAAATTCGATAGAAATCATCGGTGCAAGCGCGAATAACCTGAAGAATATCGACGTGACGATTCCACTCGGCGTTTTTGTTGCGGTGACCGGCGTTTCGGGCAGCGGCAAAAGCTCGCTTATAAATGAAACTCTTTACAAGGCAACGGCCTCGCTCGTGCAGGGCATGCCGAGGCGCACGGGCAAATTCGAGCGTATGGCAGGCATCGGCGAGAACATCGACAAGGTGATCCAGATCAGCCAGAAACCGATCGGGCGCACCCCGCGCAGCAATGCCGCGACGTACACCAAGATCTGGGGTGAGGTCAGAAAGCTGTTCTCCGAGCTTCCCGAAAGCAGGATGCGGGGCTATCTTCCCGGCAGGTTCAGCTTCAACGTCAAGGGCGGGCGCTGCGAGGCGTGCAACGGTGACGGTGTCAAGAGAATCGAGATGCACTTCCTCGCGGATGTATTCGTAACGTGCGATGTGTGCAAGGGCGCGCGGTTCAATCGAGAGACATTGACCGTGCGCTACAAGGGGAAGAACATTTCGGACGTTCTTAATATGACGGTGAGCGAGGCGATCGCGCACTTCGAGAACATCCCGCCGATTCTGCGCGGGCTTGTGCTTCTGCGCGAGGTCGGGCTTGATTACATACAGCTCGGACAGAGCGCGCCTACGCTTTCCGGCGGCGAGAGCCAGCGGGTCAAGCTTGCGCGCGAGCTCTCGAAGCGCGCGACCGGCAGAACGCTTTACCTTCTCGACGAGCCTACGACCGGGCTCCACTTCGACGATATAAAGAAGCTTCTGCGGGTGCTTGGAAGGCTCGTGGATTCGGGGAACATGGTGGTCGTCATCGAGCACAACCTCGATGTGATCAAATGCGCCGACTGGATAATCGATCTCGGTCCGGAGGGCGGCGACGGCGGCGGGTTCGTGGTAGCTGCTGGAACTCCGGAAGAAGTCGCAACGGTGAAGGAAAGCTTCACGGGCAAATACCTGCGTCCCGTGCTCAAGAAGCACGGCAGAAAACTCGGACGCGCCGTAAAGAATGGAACAGCCGTGCGCCGCGCAACCGCGATGAACGGGGGGTAGATGCTGTTTGCGTGGAAATCCCCATTTGCTCAGCAAGGCGAAAAATGAAGGCTGGATGAACCAAACTTAGGACTCCTCTTCCCCCCAGTCGAATTCGGCTTCGAGCCATTCTCCGCGGTCGGCCTGGGCGCGGCACATCCACATCTTGCGGTCAACGGGCGACGAAATCAGGCAGGCGTTCGTGCTCATGTTGTCGTCGTCGTATCGGTTGATCGGGTGCTCTCCCTCTCTGTTGCTGAAGACCGAGCGCATGTAGTCGCTGTCGATTTTTCCGATTCCGTTCTGAAGGAGCGTGTGCATTTGGTATCTGCGGGCCTGGCTCGAAGGCGGACTGAATTTTTCGAGCGGTGCGAGCGAGGGATCGACGTAGTGATTCGTGTGTACGAAAACGCCTCGTGTCAGCGGGAAAGCGGCGTGTTTTTCCGCGGTGGTCTCAATTTCGGTGGCAAGCCCGATGCCGTCCGCCAGCATGTAGTTGTGTCCGCCTAGCCTGGGAGCGTTTATCACGGCATCCACGGCGTCGCTCAGGTTGTCAGTGCGGAGTACGCTCGAAAGGATATCGAGATAGCACACGCCGGGCTTGCCGTCGCCGGAGTTCAGGTCGTTCGTGCAGCACGCGACGCCGTGTTCGTTCATTCCGATCATCGGAAGTGCGCCGGAAACCGTGATCGTCCAGCA